>NZ_CP058988.1:2723280-3025866 GCF_019278565.1 Cellulophaga sp. HaHa_2_95
CTAATAGCTGATGGTCCTCCTTGATTATTAAAAATATTAACATTGGAAGAACCAAACGAAAAATTAAATGTATCAAAATGATTTCCTTCAAAAGTTACAACACCAGAAGCAGGCATAATGAAAGAATCTGTATCACTTTCTAGAAATATTTCATCTTCTAAGCCATTCCAGCTCGTATTGATATTTAAACTACTCTCTACTATATTAACCCATGCACTACCTTTTCCCACACCCTGTGTATCCAAATATACAGTTACTGTCGATCCAGCAGGTGCAGTATAAACACCCGTTGTTGGATCAAAAGTAATAGGTATACTAACTGTAATATTAATTAAACCAGAATCAGTACCTCCATTTCCATCATTGATAGTATACGTAATTTGATCACTACCTGTAAAATCAGGATTTGGAGTATAAGTTATTACTGTTCCTAAAATTGTTGCTTCTCCATTTGTGGGAGTTTCAATAGCTATCGTAAGTGGATTACCATCAGGATCTGAAATTTCACTAGCCAAATTAATTGAATTATTAGTTGAATTGGTGTTTACAGTAAAATTAAAATTATTTGCTACAGGTATTTGATTGGGAATATTAACAGAAATTGTTATTGTAGCAGAATCAGTTCCTCCATTTCCATCACTTATGGTATAATTTAATTGATCATTACCTACAAAGTTAATTGTAGGCGTATAGTTAATAAGAGTCCCCGAGATTGTTGCTTCTCCATTAGCGGGAGTTCCAATAGTTACCGTAAGTGGATTACCATCACCATCTGATATTTCACTAGCAACATCAATTGAATTATTAGTTGAGTTACCTACTACAGAATAATTAAAATCATTCGCAACAGGAACTTCATTAACAGCAGAAGGATTAACTGTAATTGATATTATTCCCGAATCAGTCCCTCCGTTTCCATCATTAATAGTATATGTAATTTGGTCATTACCGGAATAACCTGTAGTTGGAGAGTAGGTAATTACGGTACCAGAAATAGCTGCGGTTCCATTTAAAGGAGAACCGATGGTAACGGTAAGGGTATCGCCATCACCATCTGATATTTCATCAGCAACATCAATAGAATTATTACTTGAATCTTGTTCTGCAGAATAATTAAAATCATTCGCAACAGGAACTTCATTGACAGCAGAAGGATTAACTGTAATTGATATTATTCCCGAATCAGTTCCTCCATTTCCATCATTAATAGTATATGTAATTTGATCATTACCGGAATAACCTGTAGTTGGAGAGTACGTAATTACGGTACCAGAAATAGCCGCGCTTCCGTTTAAAGGAGAACCAATGGTAACTGTAAGTGTATCGCCATCACCGTCTGAAATTTCACTAGCAACATCAATAGAATTATTACTTGAATCTTGTTCTGCAGAATAATTAAAATCATTCGCAACAGGAACTTCATTGACAGCAGCAGGATTAACTGTAATTGATATTATTCCCGAATCAGTTCCTCCATTTCCATCATTAATAGTATATGTAATTTGATCATTACCGGAATAACCTGTAGTTGGAGAGTAAGTAACTATGGTACCAGAAATAGCCGCGCTTCCGTTTAAAGGAGAACCAATGGTAACTGTAAGTGTATCGCCATCACCGTCTGAAATTTCACTAGCAACATCAATAGAATTATTATTTGAATCTTGTTCTGCAGAATAATTAAAATCATTCGCAACAGGAAGTTCGTTTACAGCAATCACAGTAACGGCATATATTTTAGTACTTGCATCAGCTGCGGTAACTGTATAATCAACAGGACTTGTAAAATCTTGAACTACACCTGAAGCAGGGTTGATAGAAGCTCCAGTATGTGTAATAGATGGCGAGAGTGCGGTAACATCAGTTCCCGCAGGAAGTGTAATCGTAAATGCTGTTGCAGGATTGTTCACCGTTTCTCCATCAATAGTAAATGATGTAATGTCCTTATCACTGCTAAGGGCTGGAGCTAAACTCACTGTAATCGTATACACTTGCGTAGTTCCATCAGCAGCGGTAACCGTATAATCAACAGGACTTGTAAAATCTTGTGCTACACTTGAAGCAGGATTGATTGAGTTTCCTTCATGTACTATAGTGGGACTTAATGCCGCAACATCAGTTCCCGCAGGAAGGGTAATGGTAAATGCTGTTGCAGGATTGTTTACCGTTTCTCCATCAATACTAAATGATGTAATGTCCTTATCACTGCTAAGGGCTGGAGCTAAACTCACTGTAATTGTATACACTTGCGCAGTTCCATCAGCAGCGGTAACTGTATACTCAACAGGACTTGTAAAATCTTGCGCTACACCTGAAGCAGGATTGATAGAAGCTCCAGTATGTATAATAGATGGCGAAAGTGCGGTAACATCAGTTCCTGCGGGAAGTGTAATCGTAAATGCTGTTGCAGGATTGTTTACCGTTTCTCCATCAATACTAAATGATGTAATGTCCTTATCACTGTTAAGGGCTGGAGCTAAACTCACTGTAATCGTATACACTTGCGTAGTTCCATCAGCAGCGGTAACCGTATAATCAACAGGACTTGTAAAATCTTGAACTACACCTGAAGCAGGATTGATAGAAGCTCCAGTATGTATAATAGATGGCGAAAGTGCAGTAACATCAGTTCCTGCAGGAAGGGTAATGGTAAATGCTGTTGCAGGATTGTTCACCGTTTCTCCATCAATAGTAAATGATGTAATGTCCTTATCACTGCTAAGGGCTGGAGCTAAACTCACTGTAATTGTATACACTTGCGCAGTTCCATCAGCAGCGGTAACCGTATACTCAACAGGACTTGTAAAATCTTGTGTTACACCTGAAGCAGGACTGATTGAGTTTCCTTCATGTACTATGGTGGGTCTTAATGCAGTAACATCAGTTCCCGCAGGAAGTGTAATCGTAAATGCTGTTGCAGGATCATTCACCGTTTCTCCATCAATACTAAATGATGTGATGTCTTTAGTACTACTAAGAGGAGCAGCTAAATTCACCGTAACGGTATATACTTGCGCAGTTCCATCTGCTGCGGTAACTGTATAATCAACAGGACTTGTAAAATCTTGTGCTACACCTGAAGCAGGATTGATAGAAGCTCCAGTATGTGTAATAGATGGCGAGAGTGCGGTAACATCAGTTCCCGCAGGAAGTGTAATCGTAAATGCTGTTGCAGGATTGTTCACCGTTTCTCCATCAATAGTAAATGTGGTGATGTCTTTTGAATCACTCTGAGCAACAGTTACTGTAACGGTGTACTCTTGCGTAGACGCATCTTCAGCACTAACCGTATAAATTACAGGATTTGTAAAATCTTGCGCTACGCCTGAAGCAAGACTTACAGTAGCGCCAGTATGAGTTACAGTGGGCTCCAGTGCAGTTACGTCTGTTATAGAAGGTAATGTTATAGAAATATCAGTCCCTGTAATAGTTCCATTTATACCATCAATTGAAAATGCTGTAATATCTTTTGAATCACTGGGAGCAACAGTTACTGTAATGGTGTACCCTTGCGTAGATGCATCTTCAGCAGTAACCGTATAAATTACAGGATTTGTAAAATCTTGTGCTGCATCTGAAACAGGGCTTATAGTTGCACCAGTATGAGTTACAGTAGGCTCGAGTGCAGTTACGTCTGTTCCTGCAGGTAAGGTGACCGAAATGTTAGTCCCTGTAATAGTTCCAGGGATACCATTGATTGCAATATCAGTGATATCTTTTGAATCATTACCCTCAATACTACAATTCACCGTATACGCTTGTATCGTTTCATCTTGAGCAGTAACCGTATAAATTATAGGACTAGAAAAGTCTTGATTTGTTTCTGATTCCGGAGAAATACTTGCTCCATTATGTATAATTACTGGAGCTAAAGCAGTCAAATCGGTTCCTTCAGGAAGTACAACATCAATAGTAGTTCCCGTAATTGTCCCTGCTACTCCATTTACTATAAAGGAAGTAATTTCTTTTTCAGTAGAGAGTTCATCCACAACTTCAAAGGTAACGGTAGCTATTAATTCTTGCTCATTACTATCTCTTAATAAGAACTCAATCGTTGTAACCCCTAATTCGTTAGAAATATATTCCAATTGATAGGTTCCTGGTTCAATGCTTACAAAATCATTCACCGTAATAGTATTGCTTTCAGGAGCTGCGGTATATAAATTACCAGAGCCTTCAGAGAACGAATAATTTCTTTGGTAGGTTGCTCCTGTTACAGCCGCTTCATTTCCTAAGGTCACCGTAATACTTTGAGAGCTTCCTAATAGCACTGGGTCTGTAGGTCCTTCGGCGGTCCAGGTAACTGGAATATTGGTAATGGTATAGGTAAGGGTTATTTCTTCTGTAAATCCAAAAGTATCGGATGCAGTAAAGGTTACCGAATGATCTCCTATAGCTGTTGGAATATAATCTAATGAAGCTGATAGTGGATTAAAAGAAGCCTTTTCTCCTTCTTGAATTATACTTCCATCAACAGCTTCAAAATACCCCGCTCCAGAATTTATTTTATACGAAAAAGAATAACTAAGATCTTCTAGTAGTTCTTCTGGAGTAATTGTTAGAAAAGTTGCTAGAGGTGTACTGATAAACCCATCAACTTCATGTTCTTCCGTGATTTCAAATTCTACTTCTGTATACAAGCCAACTTCTTTGGTACAGGCTATGATTAAAGCTAGTAAGGCTAAAAATCCGAAAGTGTATTTGTAAAGTTTATTCATTTATTTTTAATTAGTTTCCTTCAGCTTCACAAAGAATTGCAACAGGTCCAGAAGTATTTACGCAGGAACATATGTTAGTTGCAGGATCGTAGCATCTACTTTCTCCGGTTGAACAACTGTCAGGACATTGAACAACGGTTACTTCTATTATATCGGAACCTACGCCACCCAGATTATCTATAACTGTCAATTTATAAATATAAGTGCCACCTAAAGTAATGGTAACGTTGGTATTAAAAGAGTTAGGAGATGATATGGTCGAGGATCCAGTACTTATTTCTTCCCATAAAATCGAAGATACAGTGGTCGATCCACTAAAATTACCTTCAAGTCTAAACTGATAATCAAATGGACCCACTAAAATATCTTCACCCGCATCCACAAAAGCAGAAATGTTTGGTTTACCTACTGTTATGGTTATGGTATCTGTATTATTTAATATTGGTGTTCCATTATCGGAAACCGTTAAAGTTACCATATAAGTTCCTGCTGTGGTAAAAGTGTGAGAAGGATTGGCGGTTATGGCTGTGGTTCCGTCTCCAAAATCCCATGAATAACTTAATATATCACCATCATCAGGATCATAAGAAGTACTACCGGAAAATTGAACTTCCAAATCAATAAGACCTGAACTTATATCCGATGTTGCCTCTGCGGATGGAGCTTGGTTGACAGCTGGAACTATAACTGTAACAGTATATACTTGTGTGCTTCCATCTGCTGCAGTAACAGTATATGCTACGGGATTAGTGAAATTCAGGCCTACACTAGTTAGCGGACTCACAGAAATACCCGTATGGGTCACATTAGGTATTAATGTTGTTACATTAGTTCCCGCGGGCAAGGTCACTGAAATATTAGTTCCTGAAATAGTTCCATTTACTCCACCAATTGTAAATGCGGTGATTTCTTTTGTTGTACTAGCCTCTAAACTAACCGTAATAGTATAGACTTGTGTGCTTCCATCTGCTGCAGTAACAGTATATGCTACGGGATTAGTGAAATTCTGGCCTACATTAGTTAGCGGACTCACAGAAATACCCGTATGGGTCACATTAGGTATTAAGGTAGTTACATTAGTTCCTGCGGGCAAGGTTACCGAAATATTAGTTCCCGAAATAGTTCCATTTACTCCACCAATACTAAATCCAGTGATTTCTTTTGTTGTACTAGCCTCTAAACTAACCGTAATAGTATAGACTTGTGTGCTTCCATCTGCTGCAGTAACAGTATATGCTACGGGATTAGTGAAATTCTGGCCTACATTAGTTAGCGGACTCACAGAAATACCCGTATGGGTCACATTAGGTATTAAGGTAGTTACATTAGTTCCTGCGGGCAAGGTTACCGAAATATTAGTTCCCGAAATAGTTCCATTTACTCCACCAATTGTTAATGCGGTGATTTCTTTTGTTGTACTAGCCTCTAAACTAACCGTAACAGTATAGACTTGTGTGCTTCCATCTGCTGCAGTAACGGTATAAGTAGTAGGACTAGAAAAATTTTGAGCTACTCCTGAGGCGGGATTTACAAAAACACCCGTATGGCTTAGGTTTGGTGATAAGGCCGTTACATTAGTTCCTGCGGGCAAGGTTACCGAAATGTTTGTTCCTGAAATAGTTCCATTTACTCCACCAATTGTAAATGCGGTGATTTCTTTTGTTGTACTAGCCTCTAAACTAACCGTAACAGTATAGACTTGTGTGCTTCCATCTGCTGCAGTAACGGTATAAGTAGTAGGACTAGAAAAATTTTGAGCTACTCCTGAGGCGGGATTTACAAAAACACCCGTATGGTTTAGGTTTGGTGATAAGGTAGTTACATTAGTTCCTGCGGGCAAGGTTACCGAAATATTTGTTCCTGAAATAGTTCCATTTACTCCACCAATTGTAAATGCGGTGATTTCTTTTGTTGTACTAGCCTCTAAACTAACCGTAACAGTATATACTTTTGTACTTCCATCTGCTGCAGTAACGGTATAAATAGTAGGACTAGAAAAATCTTGAACTACACCTGAAGCAGGATTGATAGAAGCTCCAGTATGTGTAATAGATGGCGAAAGTGTTGCAAGATCAGTTCCCGCAGGAAGTGTAATGGTAAACGCTGTTGAAGGATCATTCACCGTTTCTCCATCAATAGTAAATAATGTAATGTCTTTAGTACTACTAAGAGGAGCTGCTAAATTCACCGTAACCGTATACACTTGCGTAGTTCCATCAGCAGCGGTAACCGTATACTCAAAAGGACTTGTAAAATTTTGAGCTACACCTGAAGCAGGATTGATAGAAACTCCAGTATGTGTAATAGATGGCGAAAGTGTTGCAAGATCAGTTCCCGCAGGAAGTGTAATGGTAAACGCTGTTGAAGGATCATTCACCGTTTCTCCATCAATAGTAAATGATGTAATGTCTTTAGTACTACTAAGAGGAGCTGCTAAATTCACCGTAACCGTATACACTTGCGTAGTTCCATCAGCAGCGGTAACTGTATAATCAACAGGACTTGTAAAATCTTGAACTACACCTGAAGCAGGGTTGATAGAAGCTCCAGTATGTGTAATAGATGGCGAGAGTGCGGTAACATCAGTTCCCGCAAGAAGTGTAATCGTAAATGCTGTTGCAGGATTGTTCACCGTTTCTCCATCAATAGTAAATGATGTAATGTCCTTATCACTGCTAAGGGCTGGAGCTAAACTCACTGTAATCGTATACACTTGCGTAGTTCCATCAGCAGCGGTAACCGTATAATCAACAGGACTTGTAAAATCTTGTGCTACACTTGAAGCAGGATTGATTGAGTTTCCTTCATGTACTATAGTGGGACTTAATGCCGCAACATCAGTTCCCGCAGGAAGGGTAATGGTAAATGCTGTTGCAGGATTGTTTACCGTTTCTCCATCAATACTAAATGATGTAATGTCCTTATCACTGCTAAGGGCTGGAGCTAAACTCACTGTAATTGTATACACTTGCGCAGTTCCATCAGCAGCGGTAACTGTATACTCAACAGGACTTGTAAAATCTTGCGCTACACCTGAAGCAGGATTGATAGAAGCTCCAGTATGTATAATAGATGGCGAAAGTGCGGTAACATCAGTTCCTGCGGGAAGTGTAATCGTAAATGCTGTTGCAGGATTGTTTACCGTTTCTCCATCAATACTAAATGATGTAATGTCTTTAGTACTACTAAGAGGAGCAGCTAAATTCACCGTAATCGTATACACTTGCGTAGTTCCATCAGCAGCGGTAATCGTATACTCAACAGGACTTGTAAAATCTTGTGCTACGCCTGAAGCAGGATTGATTGAGTTTCCTTCATGTACTATAATAGGACTTAATGCCGCAACATCAGTTCCCGCAGGAAGGGTAATGGTAAATGCTGTTGCAGGATTGTTCACCGTTTCTCCATCAATACTAAATGATGTAATGTCCTTATCACTGCTAAGGGCTGGAGCTAAACTCACTGTAATCGTATACACTTGCGTAGTTCCATCAGCAGCGCTAACCGTATAATCAACAGGACTTGTAAAATCTTGTGCTACGCCTGAAGCAGGATTGATAGAAGCTCCAGTATGTGTAATAGATGGCGAAAGGGCAGTTACGTCGGTTGAAGAAGGTAAGATGACAGTAATATCGGTTCCTGTAATAGTTCCATTTAAACCATCAATAGTAAATGTGGTGATGTCTTTTGAATCACTCTGAGCAACAGTTACTGTAATGGTGTACTCTTGCGTAGACGCATCTTCAGCACTAACCGTATAAATTACAGGATTTGTAAAATCTTGTGCTACTCCAGAAACAGGACTTACAGTAGCGCCAGTATGAGTTACAGTGGTCTCCAGTGCAGTTACGTCTGTTGTAGAAGGTAATGTTATAGAAATATCAGTCCCTGTAATAGTTCCATTTATACCATCAATTGAAAATGCTGTAATATCTTTTGAATCACTGGGAGCAACAGTTACCGTAACGGTGTACTCTTGCGTAGATGCATCTTCAGCAGTAACCGTATAAATTACAGGATTTGTAAAATCTTGTGCTGCATCTGAAACAGGGCTTACAGTTGCACCAGTATGAGTTACAGTAGGCTCGAGTGCAGTTACGTCTGTTCCTGCAGGTAAGGTGACCGAAATGTTAGTCCCTGTAATAGTTCCAGGGATACCATTGATTGCAATATCAGTGATATCTTTTGAATCATTACCCTCAATACTACAATTCACCGTATACGCTTGTATCGTTTCATCTTGAGCGGTAACGGTATAAATTACAGGATTCGTAAAATCTTTACTTATTTCTGATTCCGGAGAAATACTTGCTCCATTATGTATAATTACGGGTGCTAAAGCAGTCAAATCGGTTCCTTCAGGAAGTACTACATCGATAACAGTTCCCGTAATTGTCCCTGCTACTCCATTTACCATAAAGGAAGTAATTTCTTTTTCAGTAGAAAGTTCATCCACAACTTCAAAGGTGACGGTAGCTACTAATTCTTGTTCGTTGCTATCTCTGAGTAAGAACTCAATCGTAGTAACCCCCAATTCATTAGAAATATATTCCAATTGATAGGTTCCTGGTTCAATGCTTACAAAATCATTCACCGTAATAGTATTGCTTTCAGGAGCTGCGGTATATAAATTACCAGAGCCTTCAGAGAACGAATAATTTCTTTGGTAGGTTGCTCCTGTTACAGCCGCTTCATTTCCTAAGGATACCGTAATACTTTGAGAGCTCCCTAATAGCACTGGGTCTGTAGGTCCTTCGGCGGTCCAGGTAACTGGAATATTGGTAATGGTATAGGTAAGTGTTATTTCTTCTGTAAATCCAAAAGTATCGGATGCAGTAAAGGTTACCGAATGATCTCCTATAGCTGTTGGAATATAATCTAATGAAGCTGATAGTGGATTAAAAGAGGCCTTTTCTCCTTCTTGAATTATACTTCCGTCAACATTTTCAAAATACCCCGCTCCAGAATTTATTTTATACGAATAAGAATAACTAAGATCTTCTAATAGTTCCTCAGGAGTAATCGTCAAGAAAGTAGTTAGTGGATAATTAATGAATCCATCAACCTCATGTTCTTCCGTGATTTCAAATTCAACTTCAGTATACAAGCCAACCTCTTTGGTACAGGCTATGATTAAAGCTAGTAAGGCTAAAAATCCGAAAGTATATTTGTAAGTAGTTTTCATTATAATAAAATTATCTGAAATCAAAAATTATAAAAGACTAGTTTTATGGACATGCTCCACTCCCATTTTGCACTACAAAAGTTACTCGCCGAGTTTGCTCTGGTAATCCTAAGTTATTACTAATTGTGAAATCATATATTATAACTTCACAATTATAGAATGGCCCTTCTAGTATTCCTGATGTGTTTCCTGAATTTACAGGGAAATTTTGGGTAACAACATAACTTACGCTGTTATATCTAATAGTTGATATATTTGCTAAACCAGATTCATCTTTATAACTCATCGTAAATACTATTCCCTGCGCTATTGCCGTGGCATTTGGCGTTATTCTAAAAGTTACAGCTTGTGTGCTTGTAGAAACAGGACTAGCAATTGGATCTATAAAAAAGGTATAATCTGGCTCTTGAACCGGTTCCAAAACTATTTCTACCGTATCAAATCCAGTAGCTCCTAGGTCATCTGTAACAGTTAATACAACATCATATGTCCCTGGATCATCAAAAGTATGTGATGTAGCAGTTGGATTTGTATTAGTTATTATATTTCCTGTCGATCCACTATCACCAAAATTCCATTCATAATTTTCAATGGTTCCGTCAGTATCACCAGAACTTGCTACATTAAAAGTTACCGTTCTAGGGTAATCTGTTGTTGGAATCAAAATTCTATCGTCTATTTCTACCGTAGGATTTTGATTTGGCACTACATTAATATCTATTGTAGCCGCAGTAGTCGCTCCATTTTCATCTTCAATCATATAGTCAAATCTATCATTCCCAGTAGTAGCGGTATATAATATAGATTGCCCTCCAGGAGCAATTGTCGCCGTTCCATTAATAGGTGCATCTACCGCTATAATAGTTAAAACGGTTCCATCAGCATCACTATCATTATCAAGAACATCTAATGTATTATTTGGAGAATTTTCAATTACTGTAAATAAATCAGGCAGAGCCGTTGGAGCTTGATTGGTAGGAGCATTTACGGTTATAGTTATTGTCACCTCCGAACTTGACAAAGCCGGTATTCTATCATCCGTCACGGTAAGTGTCACATCATAAGTTCCAGCTGTAGTGAAGGTGTGAGAAGGATTGGCTGTTGTAGCTGTGGTTCCATCTCCAAAATCCCAAGCATAGGTTAATACATCACCTGCATCTGGATCAGAAGAAGTATCTCCTGTAAATTGTACATCTAAAGAAGCTTCTCCAGAAGTTACATCAGAACTTGCTACAGCCGTTGGAGCTTGATTGGCAGGAGTATTTACGGTTATTATTATTGTCACCTCAGAACTTGACAACGCCGGTATTCCATCATCGGTAACTGTAAGCGTTACGTCATATGTTCCAGCGGTTGTGAAGCTATGAGAAGGATTGGCTGTTGTTGCTGTGCTTCCATCTCCAAAATCCCAAGCATAGGTTAATACATCGCCTGCATCTGGATCCGTAGAAGTATCTCCTGTAAATTGTACGTCTAAAGAAGCTTCTCCTGTAAGTATATCGGAAGTTGCTACAGCCGTTGGAGCTTGATTGGCAGGAGCATTTACGGTTATGGTTATTGTCGCCTCAGAACTTGATAAAGCGGGTGTTCCATCATCGGTAACTGTAAGCGTTACGTCATATGTTCCAACTGTAGTGAAGGTGTGAGCAGGATTGGCCGTTGTTGCTGTAGTTCCATCTCCAAAATCCCAAGCATACGTTAATACGTCTCCAGTATCTGGATCCGTTGAAGTATCTCCTGTAAACTGTACAGCTAAAGAAGCTTCTCCTGTAAGTATATCTGAAGTTGCTACCGCGGTTGGAGCTTGATTTGCATCTGTGACAATTATCGTGATTGTATCCGTACTGTTTAGAGCTGGAGTTCCATCATCAGTAACTGTAAGTGTTACCGTATACGTTCCTGCTGTTGTAAAGGTATGAGAAGGGTTGGCCGTTGTAGCTGTAGTTCCATCTCCAAAATTCCAGGCATATGTTAATGTATCTCCAGTATCTGGGTCAGAAGAAGTGTCTCCTGTAAATTGAACTGCTAAAGAAGGAGCGCCAGAAGTTACATCTGAAGTTGCTACAGCTGTTGGAGCTTGGTTTGCGGAAGGAACTGTTACGTTTACCGTATAAGTTTGAATTGTTTGATCTTGAGCCGTAACTGTATAAATTACTGGATTTGTAAAGTCTTGACTTGTTTCTGATTCCGGCGAAATACTTGCTCCTGTATGAATAATAACTGGTGATAATGTAGTTAAGTCAGTTCCTTCAGGAAGTTCTATAGTAATATCCGTTCCAACTATGGTACCTTCTACTCCATTTACTATAAATGATGTAATTTCTTTTTCTGTAGAAAGTTCATCTACTACTTCAAAACTTACGGTCTGAAGTATTTCTTGTCCGTTTGAATCTTTCAATAAAAACTCTAAAGTTGTTTGTCCTAGTTCTGTAGCTACGTAGGTTAAGGTATAGGTTCCTGGCGTAATGCTAACAAATTCATTTAAAATTTCACTCGTTCCACTAGGAGAAGATGTTATTGTACCTGTTCCTTGTGAAAAAGAATAGTTTCTTTCATACGTAACTCCTGTACCGGTAGTTTCACTTCCTAAAGTAACCGTAATATCTTGTGAGCTGCCCAATAAAACTTGTCCTGAAGGTCCTGTTGCCGTCCAAGAAACAGGAACATCGCTGATAGCGTAAGATGCAGTAACCTGCTCCTGAAAGCCAAAAGTATCTTCTGCGGTAAAAGTAATTGAGTGATCCCCAATTTTTGTAGGAATATAATTTAATGAGGCTGATAATGGATTTAAACCTATTTTATCTCCCTCGGCAATTGTATTTCCCGATTCATCTTGAAAATATCCTTCACCAGTACTAATTTTATAGGAATAGGTATACGAATAGCCTTCCACTAGTTCTTCTGGAGTAACCGTAATAGAAGTTGCTAGCGGTGTATTGATAAAACCATCTACCACATGAGTTTCACTTATTTCAAATTCTACCTCAGTATATAGTCCTACTTCTTTAGTACAGGCTATGATTAAAGTTAGTAGTGCTAAAAATCCGAATGTATATTTGTAGGCTTTTTTCATTGTGGTTGGTTGTATTAAATGTTATTTAGTCTACACAAAGTTGCATACCACCCTGCGGAGAACCATCTTCTATACATGTACAAATTTCGGTATCTGGATCATAACATACACTATAGCCAGTAGGACAACTATTCGGACAATCAGATATGTTTATTCTAACTATATCTGAGTTTGTTCCCCCTAAGTTGTCAGTCACTGTTAGTTTAAACTCATATAACCCGCTTGAAAAATTGGTAATCGATGTAGTTAAAGAGTTTGGATTTGAAATTGTAGCACTACCACCGCTCTCTTTTTCCCATAAAATAGTTACAATAGATCCATCAGGATCACTTGCGGTACCGGATAAATTTATAAGTGAAAATAGAGTATTCTTCTGTTGATCATCACCTGCAAACACTGTGGGTAATTGATTGGTTGTAGCCGCTACATTTGTCGTAATCATAATAGTGTCATCCAAATTTGGAGTGCCATTATCCGTTACGGTTAAGGTCACAGTATAGATTCCTACTGTTGTATAACTATGTGTTGGATTTATTAAGTTAGAAGAAGTTGTATCGCCAAAATCCCACAAATAAGTTAAATTGTCCCCGTCAGGATCTGACGATGAATCGGCATAAAAATTTTCTATAGCACCTATAGTTGTAGTTGTTGGCCCTGAGGCAACTGCTATTGGTGCTTGGTTAGCCGGAGCTGTTACAATTACCATAATTGATCCGCTAGCCATTCCTCCATTACCATCACTTATTTGGTATCCAATTTGATCCATTCCAACGAAATTTATATTTGGGCTATAACTGACCTGATTACCTGACATCGTTGCTGTACCGTTGAGAGGAAAAAGCTCAAGAGTAACTGTAAGCGCGTCCCCATCTGGATCAGAGTCGTTTGCAATAACATTAAATAAATTGTTATTAGTTCCTTTTATGACAGAATAGGTATCAGGTAAAGCTGTTGGAGCTTGATTGGTAGGAGCATTTACGGTTATGGTTAGTGACACCTCCGAACTTGACAAAGCTGGTGTTCCATCATCCGTAACTGTAAGCGTTACGTCATATGTTCCAACTGTAGTGAAGGTGTGAGCAGGATTGGCAGTTGTTGCTGTAGTTCCATCTCCAAAATCCCAAGCATAGGTTAATACATCGCCTGCATCTGGATCCGTTGAAGTATCTCCTGTAAATTGTACGTCTAAAGAAGCTTCTCCAGAAGTGATATCAGAGGTTGCTATTGCTGTTGGAGCTTGATTAATAGGAGCATTTACGGTTATGGTTATTATAACCTCAGAACTTGACAACGCCGGTGTTCCATTATCTGTAACGGTAAGTGTCACGTCATAAGTTCCGGCTGTTGTAAAGGTGTGAGTAGGATTGGCAGTTGTAGCTGTGCTTCCATCTCCAAAATCCCAGGCATAGGTTATTACGTCTCCAGTATCTGGATCCGTTGAAGTATCTCCTGTAAACTGCACGGCTAAAGAAACTTCTCCAGAAGTAATATCTGAAGTCCCTATAGCCGTTGGAGCTTGATTTGCATCTGTTACAATTATCGTGATTGTATCCGTACTGTTTAGAGCTGGAGTTCCATCATCGGTAACGGTAAGTGTTACCGTGTATGTTCCTGCGGTTGTGAAGCTATGAGAAGGGTTGGCCGTTGTAGCTGTGCTTCCGTCTCCAAAATCCCAGGCATAGGTTAATACGTCTCCAGTATCTGGATCCATTGAAGTATCTCCTGTAAACTGTACATCTAAAGAAGGAGCGCCAGAAGTTACATCTGAAGTTGCTATAGCTGTTGGAGATTGGTTTTCGGAAGGAACTGTTACGTTTACCGTATAACTTTGAATGGTTTGATCTTGAGCAGTAACGGTATAAATTACAGGATTTGTAAAGTCTTGACTTGTTTCTGATTCTGGCGAAATACTTGCTCCATTATGTATAATAACTGGTGACAATGTAGTTAAGTCAGTTCCTTCAGGAAGTTCTATAGTAATATCTGTTCCAACTATGGTACCTTCTACTCCATTTACTATAAATGAAGTAATTTCTTTTTCGGTAGAAAGCTCATTAACTACTTCAAAGCTTACGGTTTGAACTATTTCTTGTCCGTTTGAATCTTTCAATAAAAACTCTAAAGTTGTTTGTCCTAATTCTGTAGATACATAGGTTAAGACGTACGTTCCAGGTGTAATACTTACAAATTCGTTTAAGGTCTCATTTGCTCCACTTGGAGAAGAAGTTATAGTTCCTGTTCCTTGTGTAAAGGAATAATTACGTTCATAGGTAACTCCTGTAGTGGTAGTTTCACTCCCTAGAGTGACGGTGATATCTTGTGATGTACCTAATAAAACTTGGCCGGAAGGACCTGTTGCCGTCCAAGTAACAGGAACATCACTAATAACATAAGATACAGTAACCTGCTCCTGAAAACCAAAAGTATCTTCAGCGGTAAAAGTGATCGAGTGATCACCTATTTTTGTGGCAATATAATTCAGTGAGGCTGACAATGGACTCAACCCAATTTTATCTCCTTGGGCAATTGTAGTTCCAGATTCATCTTCAAAATACCCTTCGCCTGAATTGATTTTGTATGAATAGAAATAAGAATACCCTTCCACTAGTTCTTCTGGAGTAACGGTAATAGAAGTTGCTAGCGGTGTATTGATAAAACCATCTGCCACATGAGTTTCAGAAATTTCAAATTCTACTTCAGTATATAGTCCTACTTCTTTAGTACAGGCTATGATTATTACCAGTATTGCTAAAGCACCAAAAATGTATTTAAATAGGTTTTTCATTGTGGTTGTTTTGGGTTAGTTTTGTGCCTATTTATTGATAAGTTAAAGTTATTGTTTGAGCTTTTTCAATGCCTGTAAAAATTTCTGTTACGGTAAAAGTTATTGTTACAACATTACTTAGAAGCAAGTCTGTATACCCTCCAATTATAGAGCCTGCCGTCATTGGAATTTCAATTCGCTCTCTGTAATTTATACCACCTAGTTCTAGAGTCCCCTTTCCTGTCTCCATAATCATAGTGTAATTTCCTTCTGGCATACTACTGTTAGGGCTTATGTTAAAATAAAGATTTATTACTCCATTTGGATATCCTCCCTCTGGAACAGGATCGTAAGGATTAGCACTAAAAGAAAAATCTGGCGCTAGTGGTTCTTCAAGAATAATTCGAACAGTATCAGACCCCGTAGCATCAAGATCATCAGTTACTGTTAAAACTATATCATAGGTGCCGGCACTATTGAATGTATGTGTTATTACATCTGGACCTTCGGTGGTCACCTCGTTACCCGCAGAACCTGAATCACCAAAGTTCCATTCATAATTTTCAATGGTTCCGTCAGGATCATCAGAACTTGCAATAGCAAAACTTATCGTTTTGGGGAAATTACCATTAGGTATCAAAATTAAGTCATCTATATCTACTGTAGGGTTTTGATTTGGCACTACAATAATATCTATTGTAGCCATAGTAGTCGCTCCATCTTCATCTTCAATCGTATAGTCAAATCTATCGTTCCCAGTAGTCGCGTTATAAAGTATAGATTGCCCGTCAGGAGCAATTGTTGCGCTACCATTTATAGCTGTTTCTATAGTGGTAATAGTCAAAACTGTTCCATCAGCATCACTATCATTATCAAGAACATCTAAGGTATTGCTCGAAGAATTTTCTATAACTGTAAAGTTGTCATCAATAGCTACAGGTTCTATGTTGACAGCAGCTGAAATAATAGCCGTAACAGTATAAGTTTTAGTAGTAGTATCTGCAGCGCTAACAGTATATGCTACAGGGTTTGTAAAATCTTGAGCTATTCCTGTATCTGGATTTACCGTATTACCAGTATGAATTATAGCAGGCGTTAGACTACTTACATCTGTTCCTGCAGGAAGTGTTACCGTAATTGTTGTTCCTGAAATGACGCCAGCAACTCCATTAATACTAAATGATGTAATGTTATTATCACTACTAAGAGCTGGGGCTAAACTCACCGTAACAGTATACACTTTAGTAGTTCCATCGACTGCGGTAACGGTATACTCCACAGAGCCTGTAAAGTCTTGCGCTACTCCAGAAGTAGGGTTTACAGAAGCACCAGTATGAGTTATCGTAGAACTTAATGCAGTAACATCTGTTCCTGCTGGTAAGGTTACGGAAATATTGGTTCCTGTAATAATTCCATTAACACCATCAATTGCAAAATCAGTCATATCTTTGGCTTCATTTCCTTCGACAGTTAAAGTAACCGTATATTCTTGTATCGTTTGATCTTGAGCCGTAACGGTATAAATTACTGGATTCGTAAAGTCTTGACTTGTTTCTGATTCCGGCGAAATACTTGCTCCTGTATGGATAATAACTGGTGACAATGTAGTTAAGTCAGTTCCTTCAGGAAGTTCTATAGTAATATCCGTTCCAACGATGGTACCTTCTACTCCATTTACTATAAATGCAGTAATTTCTTTTTCGGTAGAAAGCTCATTAACTACTTCAAAGCTTACGGTTTGAACTATTTCTTGTCCGTTTGAATCTTTCAATAAAAACTCTAAAGTTGTTTGTCCTAATTCTGTAGATACATAGGTTAAGACGTACGTTCCAGGTGTAATACTTACAAATTCGTTTAAGGTCTCATTTGCTCCACTTGGAGAAGAAGTTATAGTTCCTGTTCCTTGTGTAAAGGAATAATTACGTTCATAGGTAACTCCTGTAGTGGTAGTTTCACTCCCTAGAGTGACGGTGATATCTTGTGATGTACCTAATAAAACTTGGCCGGAAGGACCTGTTGCCGTCCAAGTAACAGGAACATCACTAATAACATAAGATACAGTAACCTGCTCCTGAAAACCAAAAGTATCTTCTGCGGTAAAAGTGATCGAGTGATCGCCTATTTTTGTGGCTATATAATTCAGTGAGGCTGATAATGGACTCAACTCTAGTTTAACTCCTTCAGCAATAGTAGCTCCGGATTCATCCTGAAAATACCCTTCGCCTGTATTAATTTTATAGGAATAGGTATAAGAATACCCTTCCACTATTTCTTCTGGTGTAACCGTAATAGAAGTTGCTAGCGGTGTATTGATAAAACCATCTGCTACATGAGTTTCAGAAATTTCAAATTCCACTTCAGTATATAGTCCTACTTCTTTTGTACATGCAATGATGACTGCCAATGATACAAAAAATGTAAAAATATACCTGTAGTTTAACTTCATAAATAAGAATTACCTAAAAAAGTAGTAGCGAAGCCCTAAACCTGAAAAGTTTGTAAATTGACCAAAATCGCTGTTCATATGATAGAACTGAGATGTTTTCGCTACAATAGATAATCTATTACTAATTATAACATCAATTTCAGCTCCAATTGTTCCTCCATAAATCAGTTTACTTTGTCCGTCTAAAAAAACAATATTTGAAAAAGCCTCATTACCACCATTTACTAGCTCATAACCAGCCAATAAACCAGCTCCAATACTTAGTACTTTGTATCTTCTAGCGGTGGCATATAATGTCGTGAAATAAGAATAGGAAACCGTATAACTTGAATAAGGAATAGTCACTTCTCCAGAGGTATAATTAGATAAAGAAACATCTAAAGCTATCTGCGTAAAAGAGTATTCATCTAAGTTGGTATTAAAGGTCATTTCACCTCCATAGCCATCTCCGAATTTACCAGCAGCCCCCATTACAGAATTTGAAAAAGCCTGTGCGTGAATAAAATTGGATACTAATAAAACAATTAGCAATAAAAAATATTTCATTTAGATAACAAGTTTAAATATTTATAATCCAAGGGAAGAATTACCATTCTAGAACTATCTATTTCGTCTAGAACAATTTCTACTATTTGATTGGTTTGTAAAGGAATTTTTTTGAAAACATATACGATTTCATTATTGCTTTCAGGATCAATAATCTTCTGCAAATTAAAGGTATGTACAGGTTCTAATATTGAAGGATTGTTGTCTCTATGACTCTCTTTAATAAAAAAGCTGAGTCCATTTACGTTGTAATCTTTTTTAGAAGTGTTTTCTAAAGAAAGCATAAAATATATTTCTTCACGATCTACTAAAATATTATTCAGGCGAACAATGATTTTCTTATTTTGACGGAAACTACGTTTTAAGATACTCTTTTGTAAATAATTATTTTCACAAAAAATGCTGTAATATTCTTCTCGATCTAAATTGTATAAATCATTTTCAGAATCAGAATATAACTCAGGGTCCTTATTAGGTTGATTTGAAAACCCTTCAGAAACGTCAGGACTAACACCCATATCTGTTGGCGGAGTTTTAATTGTTTCTCGAGGATCTATATTGGATACTAAGGGTTCGCTTCTTTCGGGCGGAGCATTTGGCTTAGGATCCGCTTGAACAATTGTTGTATTCTCTGGCTCTGATGGCGTCGCAGAATTTCCTGAATTCATAGCACCTACCGCCTGATTCGCATTTATAATATGAGTATACTTTTCCAATTTTTGTGAATAATTAAGTACAATTGAAAAAATACTTCCATCCGTGGTTATTACGGTCATATTACTGGGTGTTCCCTTTCTAGCTTTTAAGGTTCCAATAGTATTTCCTGGATCAAATTCGAACTTATAATTGCTCGCTGGAGGAATAACCTTCTCAATCACTGATGGAAAGAAAAGGGTTACTGTAGTAAATTCATTGGCCTCTACAGTTAATGGTTTAGCATTATCCTGAGCAGTAACACTGCCCACAAGAACTAAATACACTATTAAAAAAAAATAATTTTTCTTCATAAGAGGTTTTTCGTAAAACAACAACTGCTTTTAACTAACGGCTTATTACGAGATTTAATATGCAAAAGTACAATTTTGATTAAAAATATTGGTTATTTTCTCAGATATGAAAAAGCTAAAGATAAATAAATGAAAATAATAGCCGAAATATATTAGTCCAAATACAAATAATATCTTAAAAAATCTTGTCTTCCCTTCTCTAATTGCGATTAGAATGCTTTGATGATGAAGTGTTATTTATCAATATAAAATAAACCTTATTAATTTTAGTAGGGCTTTTCTTTGTATTGAAATTTTCTGGTTAAGTATTTTTTTTTAAATAAATACTAATGTCCTATTTATGACAAGAACTATAGACTAGTTAGTGATTATTCTTTTTAAGCTGCTTCACCATTAAATAAATTATGGAAACAATAATATGAATACCACTTGTGACCAAGAATAATACTAGCCATACTAATGAATTTCCATATGCTGATTTAAAAAGTCTAAATACTAAAATTATTAGTACATAAGAAATAAGCACGATAAAATTGATTATTCCGGTTTTACTATCTTTTTTGAAAATAAGAAAGCATAAAAATAAGGTTATCAGAAAAAAAACTAAACAATAGATAGTATCCTCACTCATTTAAAAAAATTAATATTTTAGTAAATGATTTGAACCAGATTTGATATGAGATTTACCATAATTCTTGGTATCTAAATATTTGTAATAATCAATAATTTGGTCAGTTTTAGATTTATGGGAGTTTTCTAGTATTTCTAAAACACCCTCTAATTCTATGGTGTAAGTATCGTTTCCGTGTTCTAGAATTTTATCACCAGAATCATCTAATGCATTTGAATGTATATTTATAACATTGCCCTTTGCGTCATTTCCTGAAAGATAATCTTTATAGTGGCTGATATTTATATTTCTGGTAAGATTCTTAGGATATGTAATACTGTTAGACTGATGGGGGCCAAGATTAACAGAATACTCAATAATATGGTTTTCGTCGTATGCAAAACTCAAACCTTCTTTAGCTGCTAAACTTTTTATTTCATCAGAAAGAGACTCCATATAAGCTACTCCGAAAGCAGATCCTCTACTATGCGAAATAACTTGTAACTGTTCTGTAATTTCGTTTTTATCATTCCGGGAATTCTTCATCTTTTTCCAAACATTGGGAGCATCTAATTTTCCTTTTTTCTTTCCCGCTTTCTCCCTTGTGCTTGCCCACATTCCTTGGTCTCCATCTATATAATGAAATTTTGATGGTGTATATCCAGTTTCTCTAGCCGTAGCCGCTAAAAGATATGGACTCCAATAGGAAGCATCAGCTCTTTCATCATCCGAACTTACAGCTCCATTAATCAATATTGGAAATTCAAACTCTAAAACATCTAAATCTATATAGTTATTGAACGTCTTTTTTAGATTAGAACTCTCATAACTTTGTTTAAGTTTTCTTTTTAAAGTCGACTCGAATTTTTTTGAAATCAATTCTTGAGAAACCTTATTATCTCCCTTGATTTGAGCCATAGAAATTTTAGTAGCACTTTTAGATTTTCTAATGCTACGTTTTATATCATGCCTAAGCTTTAAATCTTCTATAGTGCTCATTCCAAAAAGGATATTATTTAATGATGAATAAGGTTATAATTCTTAGCTCTTACTACTCCCCCCAACTGTTTTCAAAAACCATATCACCTATAGTAATGGTACTTGCTGAAATGACAATTCTTTTTTGCATTGGAACATCATCGATAGCATCAAACTCCTCTTCTAAACTTACACAAAAAGCTCTAGTAAAGGTTACTTCTTGCAAACGTGACAAAGCATCGCGCTTATAGAATAAGATGGCACCGTCTTTAGTTTGTTCCGGCTCCATCATCCAATGAAATAAATCCGATTTACCTTGAGATTCAATAGTAATCATTATTTGACCACCTCTTGGTTTGCCTGAAGGTTTGCCAGTGTGATCCATAGGTTGTTCAAAATTATACGCACAATGAAGCACGTTGTATTCTTGACCATCTACAATTAATTTTGCTAAAAAAGACATAGGTTATGGTATTAATATAATTATCAGTGGTTAAAGTACGTTCTAATATCCTAGTATCAAAAAAAAGTCGATAAATTACATCGATTTATTTCTCAAAAAAGAACACCTCTAAAAACTAAATAGCCTTAGAGGTGTTGGTATATGTACAGTAAATTATTTTATTGTTGTTCGTAATCCGTATCCCATTCAGAACCTTCATCACCTTTTTGACCATCCATTTTAATCAAAAAGTTTTTAGCAGGGAAATAAGGCTTAAGTCTTACATCAAGTAATATACGGTCTAATTGATTTGGATCTTGTTCAAATTTTTTGATTTCAAAATTTTCTATCAATTTATCTGGACCCGTAATTCCGTCTAAGAAATGTACAATTTGTTTATGAATTTCGTTTCTAGTTTTAGCATTAAAGTTTTCAAAAGCTCTACGGTTAAGAAAATCCATTAATACTTTTGTTACATAATCAAAAACACGCACTACAGAATAGGTTTGTAGCCCTAAGTTATCACCATTAAATAAGGTCTTTGCAGAAAATGCCATCACCTTGCCATATTCATTAACCATAGGAACAAGGCCAAGGTTTTCTAAATTTGCAATTTCACCTTTTCTTAAATCAAAGGCAACACCATCTACTTCACTTAAACCACCGTGTTTTTTACCTGCAGTTACTTGAGACATTAGAGTTCTATATATTTTACCCGCTAAAGCTCCAGAAGGTGCAACGTGTAAATCTTCTTCCTCTCCTACTTCTGCATGCTTACCTCTACCTACTAACCAATTACAGGTCATAATAGTGTTTGATAAATACATGTCACCACTTGCAAGATTAGCACTTTCAAACATTTCCATAACGTCATCTGGCTCATCTAAATGCGCAAAATCCGTTACTAAAGTTACTTTATTATCGTGAGCTAATTTCGCCCATTTGTCTACAACAGATTTAGAACCTAAATACCCTGGTAATACCATTAAGGAATAGTTTTCTCTTAAATCCAATCGGTCATATTTAGAAACCAATTCTTCTCTTATATGGTCAAAGAAACGTGTGTTATCTAAATCTGTTAATTGGTCTAATTCTGCATTTACTATAGACACATTTTTTAATGATGGTAAATCTGTGTTTTTATAGAAAAGCGCTACAGAGCGGTATGAAGATTCTAATTCTTCCGACTCTTCTAGTGCTTGTTTTATATTTTTATTTAATAGCTCTAATGATTGTTTAGATTTATCATCTGCAGATTGTACTTGATCAAGGATATCGTCACCAGATTTCAACGTTTCTGACCAAAGTTCAAGAATTTTCTGTAAAGCTTGTCGTTCAGATTTTTTTCCGTTCTCTGTTAAGAACATCTTTCTTCTGGCCTTACGGTCAGGATTTAAATTCTGTACATCATCAATCGCTGATTCTAATAAATCAAATCCACCAAACTTGGCTAACCCGTCTGCTTTTTCTTTAATTTGATCTATAAATGGTTTGTCACTTAAATGCGACTCTTGGTTGTTTTGTGAAGTATTCGCCATAATTGCTTTTCGTAATTATTTAGTGTTTTTTATTTCGTTAATCAATGCATCAATAGTATCAATTAGCGCTCCTTTTGCTTCTGGATCTTGTAATGCAGATTTTAAAATTTTATTGGTTTTTAATTGCTTAATGATTTTTTTATACTGATCACTTTCAATTTCTAATTCTTTTAAGAAAACACTATTATTGGTAATTCCTTTTTTACCGAAATCGCCTAAATTGCTGAATTTTATGGTTTCATTTATTGTTCCTCCATTTTTATCTTCAAAAGGGACCTTTAATTCAGGTCTAAAATGTTCAAAAATATCTTCTACAGTTCTTAAACCTTCTATTACCTCTGGCTTTATTGGCGTATTCGGAGTTAATTTACCTGCAATTAAAGTTCTGTTTTGTGGAATTTCATTTAGAGCTTCACTTGCATCGCCTTTAACATCATTAGCACCTATTCCAAAATTACTAGCCATATTTTATATTTTTTAAGTTGGTTAAATTTAATCAAAAAAAGTTATTTACAATAGTTATATAGAAGATAAACGTAAAAAGGAGGCATTTAAGTATGCCTCCTTTTAGAAAATATGTAATTTTTATGAGATTATACCCACTCGTTGATATGCTCACCACCACCACTAGATAATTCTTTTGCAGAAATAGTGAAAGTTTCAGTTAAAGGATTTTGGCCAGAAGACTCAAAATTCTCTCTATACTTGATTAAGTAACCTTCTTTAAAGTTTACTTCTTTTAAGGTAGCATCGTTATCTCTTTTTACGAAAACGATAGTTCCATCTTTTCTTTCGAAGTTATTAGTCATCCATTCGAAAAAACCAGTTTCTCCGTTAGACTCAACAGTTAAGTTAATACGACCACCTCTTGTTACAGAAGAAGGTCTTCCTGTAGGATCTACTTCTTGGTTCAAATCATAAGAACAATGTAAAATGTTGAACTCTTTTCCTGCTACTTTTAATCTTGCTTTGAAAGCCATAATAATGTGTTTTTGTGGCAAATACTGCCTAGTTTATATAACGTCACATAAGGACATCGTAAATATAAAAACTATTTTAAGAAGTAGAAAATAAACTCGATGAACTGCATCATAAAGTCTTAATTAAGAACTTCTTACCTTATTATATATATAATCTATTAAAAAGTCTTAGAAAAGAGTCCTTTTTTAATCTTCATATCAATAGTCATACTAGTAATACAACCCGTATCTTCCTTCTTTCTCAAGTTTAAACTATTGATTTCAATTTTTTGATCTCTTATAGCATTAAAAAGCTGATTCACTGTATAGCGTTTACCACTTTTATTAAAGACAGGAATACTACTATAGCAAAAATAAGAACGCATAGCTCTGTCATCTAATCTTCTTTCTGAATATCCCACTAACATTTGTAAAATCTCATCAGAAGAAACTACAATTTTCTTAACCTCTGGCTCTACAACAGGTTCAGGAACGGTTACGGTGGGTGGAAGCACTAAAGAATCATTAATATTATCTAAAGCGGTCTCAATAGGATCAACTCGGTTTCTTGGTGTTATTACTTGACGTTCTCCCCTACTATCTAAAACAACTATTCGGCGTCTAGACTCATGTCTTCTATCCCCGTTTACAACCAATAAAATTGTTTTCTCTCCTGGAGATTTAAATGTATATTTCTCCTCTTTGTTGGTTCCATCAATATGCAATGACTCCCCAAAACTCCATTGCCAAGATTCTGCGAATGGAGCATCACTTGAAAATACAACCTCCTCACCTACTTTAACATTTGTAGGTAATATTATATTCGGAATTAACTCAGGAGAAATTAATTCTTTCTTCTCATTAATGGTAATCTCCTTAACCACATCACATTGACCATTTACTCGTAATGCTACTTTATAAGTTCCTGGTTTTGTAAATTGATGTGCTACATTAGATTGAAATTTTGTGTTAGTTTTGTCACCAAAATCCCACTCCCATTCAACACCAGAATCATCAATGCTATTAAATTCAATTAAATCTTCTGTGGTAAAAGAATTTGCTATGATCTTAAAATCAGGGTTTCCACAATCAACCTTACTGTTAATTTTAAACGAGATTAGTATTAATCCTACAACAAGTAATACTAAAAAAGTTAGAAATACGTTTCGATCAAAGTGGGTTTTTATATTATTACTTTTCATTAAAATTGGTAATAGAAATTATTAAACTCTTATATTTATCCTTAAAATTACAATTATTACTATGAAACTAAAACTGATGTTTTTAATTCTTATTGTGCAATTTATAGGTTGTGGTAAAAACACTTCCAAAGGTGTAGACCAAATGTACTATAAAAAACAAATAGAAGAAGCACATAGGTTGAAAGAAAAAGAAGCTCTTGTTGTAAAAGAACCAGAAAGAGTAGCTACAACTACCTACCTTACTTATGAGGAAAAAGAGGAGTTTGCTAAGGCGTTGAATATTCCTACAGAAGAGCTTGAGAATGAAAAGTTATATGGTAAAATTAAAGACTGGTTTGGCGTTCCTTATTTATGGGGAGGAACCACAAAAAGAGGTGTAGATTGTTCTGCATTTGTACAACATGTATATGATGTAGTGTACGAAAAAGAATTGCCTAGAACTTCGCAACAACAATTTGATGCCAATTTAGATGTAGCTTTTAAAAGTCAGAAAAATTTAAAAAACGGAGATCTTATCTTTTTTAGACTAAGACACAAAGAAAAAGTAATCTCTCATGTGGGCATTTATTTACAGAACGGAATGTTTTTAGGATCAAATTCACCAAGAGGAGTAGAAATTGCAAATTTGAAAGATGCGTATTGGCAAGATAAATATGTTTCTTCTGCCAGAGCCTTATTAAAATAATTTAATGGAAAACAATATACTACAGGAAATTCGAGAACATTTTGATGGCTTGGATTTTGATATAAAAGCAGAAACATTTGCGGCGGGAATCAAAGAATTCTCTGATGTTTCTTACAGCTATTCTGATTATTTCAAAAGAAGGTACAGTCCTGATGTTTCTGGTATTAGGGAAGATGATGTTTTTAAGGAGAATATAGTTGTTCATCTTAGTCGTCGTGGATTTTACAATATTTTTCCAGAACGTTTTTTTCATAAAACTGTTGGTAGCACTGGGTTTGTAAATGATATGGTCAATGCCTACAAGAATAGAAAAGTAGAGCAAGAAAAAGCCCAAAAGTTTTTTAATCCGTTAGAGGAAGAATTTTTTCTACACAGAGTAGAAGTAGAACGAGAAGAAGATCGTATTTTTGAATCGCTGGGAAATTCTGAATTAGTTTATTTCTTGTCAGACTTATGGGAGATCAATTCTAACATACCACATGTCATGGCCGGAAAAATTTTGAAAGCAATTCCCTTTATGCATAAGATTGCAGGAAATTTAACGTTAATACAGCAAGTATTAGAAACAATAATCGAAGAAAACTTAACCATAACCAAAACATACACCACCATTCCTAACACACACGAACATAACGATACCTTGCAATTAGGCGTAAATTTAGCGACGGCAACTACCGGTGCTTCCTATTTGCCAAAATATACGTTCACCATTAATAATATTAAAAACCCCGAAAAAATTCATGATTATTTACCTAAAGGACAAATTAGTTTGGTAATGCAGTATTTTTTAGATCACACCATGCCTTTTGAGAGTGATTTTGAAATAGACTTTACTTTGCCTCAGAAAAAACAAAACTTTACACTGAGTGATGCCATCTTTGCTGGTCGACTTGGTATATCTTCTACAATATAATTTTCATGATAAAACGTTACTTAAAAACATTAATAAGCTTTGAGGCATTGATGCCTTTTATGATTATTGTGGTTATCACGATACTTGTACTTACCTTATTTGCTTCTAAAACACCTGGTTTTAAAAAACAACGCAAGAAGTTTTATATCTATTTGATATCAGGTATTGTCGTAATGGGAATATTTACGTGTATTGTCTATAACTTAAAACAAACTGGCGTATTACTTCGGTACTTTTCCATGCTTAGTTTTTCTTTTTTATTGGGAGCTTTGCATGTGTACTTTGTCCGTTATTTCTTTGACAAATTTGAAATAGAAAATAAATTTAAAGAATTGCTAATTGCCTTTGTAACTGCCTTGGTGCTTGTTGTACCTATTATAATGGTAGCCTCTTACTTTCAAGATCTAAAGTATCTAGGTTATTATTTCTTAATTACAACCACTTTTGTAGTGCCTACCGCATTTTATGCACTGTTTAATTATGCTATAAGCGTACCCGTAAAGTTATATTCTAAATGGTATTACCCTTTAGGTAATAAATATGAATCTCCTAAACATTATGAGTTAAACAATATGATTGTTTTAAACTTTATGTTTTATAAAAACACGAAAGAAACTCATCTAACAAGTTTTAAAGCTAAAGCACCTAAAGATATGGATTTTGGTAGGTTGTTTTTCTTTTTCATTAATGATTACAACAGTAAAAAAACCACCACTAAAATTGAGCTTCTTGAAGACTCTGGAGATCCATTTGGCTGGTATTTTCAAACCAAACCTAAATGGTTTGGAGCTTCAAAACATATTAATTCATCACTAACCGTAGAACAAAACAATCTAAATGATGGCGACACCGTAGTGTGCCAACGTATATAATATTTATTATGATAGAGGACATAAAACACTTTAAAACAAATTGGATCGATGGTATGAAAATCTCTAAAGAGCATTTTCAAAACCTCCAAGACTACGCAGAAAATACAGCTAAAGATCTTACCAGCATTAGAATAGGAAAAGATGGTTATGGTTTGTTGGCATCACATTTAAGTGATCATAATGAATACATTGTTACTATTGATGTGCATAAAAGCTTAAAAATTTCGATTAAAAAATTACGTGCTATCACTCCAAACGGTACGCGTGTAGAAATTACAAACTTCACACCAGCGGTTAAAGAAGATGTGGTTGTTGAGCAGTTTGCAGATAACAAATTAGAAGAAGGTTTCGTTCTTTTAAATGTGGATCAAGAAGATACGGTTGCTTTTGGAGAGCAAAACCCCAAAGAAATGCCTCCTCGTTATCCGTATACTACAAACAGGTATTTTTTCACTTTTGTAACTGCAAATGATTTAGAAAAATCAGGACTAGCAGGGAACCAGCTTCCTATTGCCAAAATTATCAGAGAGAATAATGCTTTGGCCGCAGCCACAGATTACATAGCGCCTTCTACTACCCTAGGAACTAGTGAAGCATTAATCGATTTTTATAATGTTGCCGAAGCTTTCTTGAAAATGGCCGAACGCAGTTCTATATTAATTGTACAAAAAATAAATACTAAACAGAGTGATAATCCTATTGCAGACGCTATGCATACAGTAGTAGATAAATTGTATGCTTATTTATCACAACAAATTACCTATGTAAAATGGGAAGAGTATGAAATGCATCCTAAGAAATTAATTGAAATTATCGTTAGTTTTTCAAGACTTTTCAAGAGCTCAGTAGATGTATCATCACCGGAAAACAAAGAACAATTGTTCAACTATTTTGGAGAATGGACAGATTTAAAGGGGGGTGATTATGAAAAAATATTTACCAACATTATCAATATTGACTACAAGCATACAGATGTTAATCAAAACTTATTCATCATCAATTCATTTATGAATGTAATTGAGCGTTTGTTCACTATTCTTACGCAAGTAGATTATATCGGTAAACGTAGAGATATGGGCATATTTGTAAATGAAAATATTGTAGAAGACAAATTCGGTAAATCGGGAGGTCCTTCATTTTTAGCGGAATAAAATAAAATTGTACTATGGAAATTTTAAATAAAAAAGAAAGGATATCTGCTTTTCTACTTTTTTTACTCATGTTTTTGGTCACTATTGTGCTCCTTTTTGTAGCCGTGTTTTTTAGTTACAAATTACCTTGGAAAGAGAATGATGTGTTACGTGCAGAAAACAAGAAAATTCAGTATGAATTTATGTATCAGAAGCAGTTTATCAATGAACTAAAACGTGTAGATGTTTTAATAGATTCATTAGATAAAACAAAACAAGGAAATATCTTTTTAGAACAATCTATAAATTCTGACTTAGTAAAAATTAAGAATGATATTCCAAAAGACTCTCTTGAAAACAGGAACATGTATGAGAATTTAATTCTTACTTATAAGAAATTGTTAGACGCAAAAAGAGATTTAAAACAGGTAGCCAATGCTAAAACTGAAATTGATAAATTAGATAAGCAATTGGATGATTATGAAGATCAAATACGAAATTTAGAAACCGCATTAGAATTAGCCAGACGTATAAACAGAAACCAATAAGTATGAATAACGAAGTTGAAAAGGCTATTTATATTGCAACACAAATTGCAGAAGAAAATCAGCATCAAAATTACACCGCTGCACATTTAATTAAAGCAGCTTTAAATAGAGATTTATCGCTTTTGCGTAAACTCCATAATCTAGGTGTAGATGTTTATTTTGTTGAAGAATGGGCAGAAGTTAACATTGAACAAACCCCAAAAAGATCTTCTAGAAATACAGAAGTAGAAGCAGATTCTGGTGTACAATTAGTATTTGTAGAAGCTGAAGATATCAAAGGGAAGCTTGGTAAGGATGAAGTTGATTTATTGGTTTTATTCATTGCAGCAATAACGCCTGGCGTAGGCTTTAGTTTTGATCAATTAAAATCGCTCCCTGTTAGTCACAATCAACTTTTAGAAACTCAAAAAGGTACGGAAGGGAAAGTCAACCCTAAAATTAGTACTTCTGCAACTTCCTCTGAAGCAACAGATACTAGCGTGTTGACCAAATATACTTCAGATCTTGTAAAATTGGCCAGTGCTGGAGAATTTGCGCATATTATCAATAGAGATAAGGAATTAAAAAGTATTACCGAAATTTTAAGTAGAAAGTCGAAGCCTAACGTGATTATCCAAGGAGAATCGGGTGTTGGTAAATCTATTTTAATTAAAAATTTAGCAGTATTAATTGCTGAAAAGAAAATCGTAGATGTTTTACAAGAGGCTACATTTTTAGAAATACACACTACCCTACTCTTATCTGGAGCTTCTTATAAAGGAGAAGTAGAAGATAGATTACAACAAATCTTTGAGCAAGCAAAATCCTATACCATGCCTATTTTGGTCATGGATGATTTTCATGCCCTACTGCAAGATAATGCTACGAGCCAGGGAATATTAAATGTTATAAAATCTGAATTAAATAAAGGAGAAATTGTTCTTATTGGAGTCACTTCTCCAGAACATTTCCGAAAGCATATAGCATCTGATGATGCCTTAAGCAGACGTTTTGAATCGGTTAGTTTAGAAGAACCAGATACAGAAACTGCTTTTAGAATATTAAAAAATGTAGGGGAAACATTTAAAAAACACCACCAATTAGAAATTTCTGATGATACGTTAAAAGAATCTATTTTATTTTCTAAACGGTATTTAAAAGAAAAAAACCTTCCAGATTCTGCCCTAGATTTAGTAGATAGAACCATGGCGGCAGCGAAAGTATCGCAGCAATCACTACCTGCAGATGTAGAAGAGTTAAAAAATAAATTAGCCTTTTTAGAAAAGAAATCAGAAACCTTATCCGAAGAACAGCGCAAAGAGGAAATAGATTGGATCTACATAGAACTTAAGAATAAATTAGGGCCTATTATTATCGGGAAATATGATACAGAAGATTTATTGTCTTTTCCTTCCTATGCTGATAAAGTAGCTTATTTAACTACGATTCTAGAAGCTATTGAAGTGCATTCTACAAAAGAATTAACTGAAATCTTTGATGAAGATTTGGCAGCTGTTGTATCTAGTATTACCGGCATACCTGCTGGAAAAGTACAAACACAAGAGCGCGAACGTCTCATGGAGATGGAAGCTACGCTTAAGAAACGTGTTATTGGTCAAGACCATGCGGTAAAAACAATTACAGAGGCTATAATAGAATCTAGGTCGGGGCTTTCTAAAGCAGGCCAACCAATTGGCTCTTTCTTTTTCTCTGGACCTACAGGGACAGGAAAAACAGAATTAGCAAAATCATTGGCAGAGTTTTTATTTAATGATGAAAGCGCTATTATTCGTTTTGACATGTCTGAATTTAAAGAAGAACATTCAGCGGCACTTTTATACGGTGCACCTCCGGGATATGTAGGGTATGAAGAAGGCGGTATGTTAGTAAATAAGATTAGACAAAAACCGTATTCTATAGTACTTTTTGATGAGATTGAAAAAGCACACCAGTCCGTTTTTGATGTATTCCTTCAAATTTTAGATGAAGGTAAACTTAGTGACCGTTTAGGTAAATTAGGCGATTTTTCTAATGCCGTAATTCTTTTTACTTCTAATATAGGATCAGAATTTATCGCAGAAAAAATTTCTGACGGAACCACACCCTCTTCTGATGAAATCTTAGAAATAATGGCGCCATATTTTAGGCCAGAATTTCTAGGTAGAATCACAGAGATTATTCCCTTTGCCCCTATTTCAAAAGAAAATGCACCTCTTATTTTTGACTTACATCTTAAAAAAGAATTGCTTGTTTTAGCAAATAAATTGGGAATTACACTTGATATTGATAAAGAAACAAAAGACTTTTTGTCCTTAGACGGTTTTTCATCCACGTATGGTGTTAGGCCTTTAAAAGCGGTAATCCGAAACAAATTAAAAAGACCTTTGTCCCGTATGATTATCTCTGGTGAGATTACAGCACCACAAACTGTAAAAATCAGCTTAAAAGACACGGTAGTTGTTTTTGAAGTAACCAAGTAAAACTAGGCTAAATGGCAAAACAGTACTACGAAGCTCCTTTTGATTTTAAGCGTTTTTTTGAGAAGAAAGAACTTCGAAAAATAACGCTACAAGAATCTATATCACAATTTATAAGCATCATTATAACTACCTATTTTGAAGAATATGTTTTTGATGAAGGCTTTGGTAGTGAAATATGGGAGACAGATTTTGACCTGTTAGTAAATGCTAATGTTTTAAAAGAGCAAATTAAAAGATCGCTTACCAATCAAATAGAAACCTATGAAAAGCGATTAGGCAATACAAATCTGACCATTAATTTGCAAGAAAGTGTCTCTGAAAATTCTAATAAAGTACGATTGAAAAAATATCTAAATATTACAATTACAGGAACATTATTAAAAACCAACGAACCGTATTATTTTAGTGGAGATTATTATTTAGCACCACTATCTTATAAGTAAACACATACTCCTGAATGAAATCATTAAGTAAAGAAGAAATAAAAGAACGGTTAATTAGAAGGGCTGCCGATACCTGGGGAATGGATGAAATGGAAATTGAATATTCCCTTGATCCAATTGTCAGTATACTTTTTGATGCTTGTGCGCATGAATTTGAACGTATTTCAGATACTATAAAATCTAGTAGAACAAGAATTACGGAGCGCTTGGTAGATTTACTAACGCCCCAAGTTTCTGTAACCGCTAGGCCTGCTCATGCCGTAATGCACGCATTGCCAATAGATAGTACTCTTAATATTAATGAACGTTCAGAATTTTACCACCGAAAGAGAATGCCAATTTTCAGGGAGAATGGTAAAAACGATTTTGAAGATTTTTTCTTTGCTCCTGCAGGAGATTTTAAAATTAGCAATTGCAGTTTAGACTATATCGCCTATCCAGAAAAAATTGCTTCACATAAAAACCACCGGAACATACCTTTTATTCTCAAAGAGAATTTTGTGGGCGCTGCAGATGGTTCTAGTATTTATTTAGGAATAAAACCAGATGATGAAGTAACGTCTATCCAAGACTTACTTTGTTATTTTGATTTGCTTAATTTTTCTCAAAAAAATGTATTAACACACCAATTAGGCTTATCTAAATGGTCTTTAAATGGTAACCCATTAGAGGTGGTCAACGGGTACAATGAATTAGAATTCGCTGGGCAAGATTTAAATACCTATATCAATGAGTCTATACAGAGTAAGATTAAGTTCTACGAGAATTATGTAAAAGAATTTTACCAGGATCATTTTTATACGATTACAGATGCTATTGATGTAAAGAGTAATTTAAGAGACTATCCAGAAGATTTTGAGACGTTTTTAAGTGAGAAAGATTTAAAAGAATTTAAAACACCACTATTGTGGATCAAGATTTCTTTTTCTTCTATTGTATCTAGTCAGATGCTAGATAATTTACATTGCCATATCAATTGTTTTCCTGTGTTGAATAAAAAACGACATGAAACCAATAGACGCTTAAAACCGTATTTCAACATTTTACCACTAGAGGTCGATGGAGATTTCTTTTTTGATGTGCAAGATATAAAAGGCGATAGTGGAAACACGTATTTTATTCAAGATCGAAAAAAAGAAGACACCTCTACCAGTACACAGGCATATCTGCGTTTTGGTGGCGTATCTCGTTTTGATGAGCGTGATGCTTCAGAACTTTTAAATTACACCATAGATTTGCTTAAAGAAGATAGTATTGCTTTCAATGCTATGAATGATGATTTTATCAATACCAATTTAAAAGATCTTAAACAGATAATTTCTAGAATTGATCAACAGATAGAATTAAGAGATTTTACTAAAAATAAAATTCCATACCTAGTCATCAATAAAAATAGCATTAATAAAAATAAAGATCAATTTGTTTTTACTAATTATTGGAGCACAGCAGGTGATAAAGCAAATAAAATAAACCCATACGTACAATTAGTACAGTATTCGGGTACAGCTTTCTCTACAAACTCTTTAACCTTTATTACTGGTACTATTGGTGGTAAAGACGAACCGAATGCCAGTGAAAAAATATATGCCTACAGGGAACATATTCTTTCTAAAGGAAAAATAATTACGCGACAAGATATTATTCAACATTGCTTTGGCATTTTTAAAGATAGTATTACCAAAGTAACTATAGAAAAAGGTGTTGTTGTTGCATTAGATGAAGGTGTTGGGTATACGCCAACTACAGATGTATACATTACCAAGCATGAAGATGCCGTATATGATGAAGAAAGTTGGGAACACTTAAAGAAAGAAGTACTTATAGGGCTCCAATCAAGGTCTGCGAATGTGCTTCCTTTCCGTGTTTTTTATAGCTAATAATCTATAATTTATATTGTAATTCATCGAAATACGGGTGTATTTTTTGTTAAGCTCGTTGATTGTGTCTATTTTAACGTTTTAAATTCTACAGCCATGCCTAAAATGATTACCCCAGTGCTTATTATCGATGGAGAACGTTTTCTTCCTAAATCTGGTTATAAGGTTTCTATAGAACAATCCATGGGTACCCACAGCTCTTTTAGTGTGGTTTTTCAAACCAATGCTACCGAAGGGTACGGCGGTACACTCATGAATAATTCTATTAATTATTCAGGTAAAAAAATATCTATAGGCGTTAATGATGGCGAATTAGAATATGTGGGGATTATTACTTCGGTAGCCTTACAAAAAGGTATTGGTGCCTCTGGCGCTATTGTGCTATCAGGACAGGGAGCTAGTATTTTACTCTCACGCTCCGTACAATGTTTTAGCTATGAAGAAGGTTCTTCTTTTAGCCAAGTAGTGAGTGATACCTTTAACGGACATTCCACTGACCTTCTTAAAATGGAAATAGGAAGTGGTACTAATATTCGTTTGCCTTATACCGTACAATACAACGAATCCGACTTTTCCTTCTTGCAACGTATGTGTGCACGTTATGGCGTATGGATGTATGACAATGGTAGAACCTTTTGCGTAGGACGTACGGGAGATAAACAATTTAGCGGGGTTTATGGTCAGGATATTCAAACCTTTGGCCTCTCCACTACCCTACAGTCCCAAAATAGCGGCTTTACTTCTAAAGATTGGGTCAATGATAGCGAATTAGAATCAGTTTCCTCATCCTACAGCGCACAAAGTGGTCATATGTATGCCGGGCATGTAAAAAATGAATCTGAGGGTTTATTTGCCAAGAAAGAAAACTATTCTTGGAATCACAACCAGAATGAATATAGCGGACAACAAGGTTTAGACCATGTAGCAAAAGTAGATACCTTATCTAAAGCTGCGAATATGATTATTGCCAACGGATCTTCAGAGATTGTAGGTTTACGTGTGGGTGATAATTTGACCATTGAAGGCGTTAGTTTTTCTGACAAAACGCGTAGAGATGCGTTTGGATCCTATATGGTTACCAAAGTAGCGCACCGTTTTGATCACAGTGGTAATTATGAGAATCATTTTGAAGGGGTACCAGAAGGCACAGAACACCCACATTACAGTGCGGTATTTGCCACTCCCTCTGCAGAAGAACAACGTGGTGTTGTTTTAGATAACAATGACCCTGATGGTTTAGGACGTATAAAAGTACAGTTCGGTTGGCAACGAAGAATGGGCACCTCTACCCCATGGATAAAAATGAATACCCCATACGGTGGTAACGGCAAAGGCTTTTATTTTATTCCTGAACTGGATGAAGAAGTACTCGTAGGTTTTGAAAATAACAATCCAGAAAAACCCTATGTTTTGAGTGCTGGTTATAATAGCAGTGCCAAAAGTGGTGTTGCAGATGCGGAAAACAACATAAAAGCGATCATGACACGCAGTGGGCATATTATTGAATTAAATGATACTGATGGTGGGGAGATGATTACGATTAAGGATAAGAATGAGAATGTTTTTCAGATTGATACGGTGAATAACGACGTTACCATTAATGCCAATAATAATGTAAATATCAATGCGGTAGAAAGTATAAAGCTTTCTGCTAAAAATATAGAATTAAAAGCACAAGAAGATATTGTTTCTCAAGCTGGAAAAAACATTGTAAGTACAGCTAGTGAAAATTACAATATTACAGCCAAAAATAAAAACGAAATAATTAGTGAATCAATAAAGCTACAATCCAAATTGCATGAAAATATTTCTGAAGAAATAAATATTAGTAGCACCTCAAAGGATATGATACTGTTTTCTCAAAAGTCGGTGGATATTCAAAGTAATGAAAAAGTGAAATTATTTTAATTAATTCGTGATATTGGAAAATTCTGTAGCTTTTGCTCCCAATCATAGTTTAGTCTTAAATCCTTATAATATGAAAAGGGTTTATGGTATTACTATTGTATTTGAAAAAACAGGAGAAGAAAAACAAAGCTTACGATTTGAAATAGAAGTGATTAGTAAAAAGGATGAAAAAACTAAAAAATGGTTATTTCAGTTTGATAAAAGAAATGAATTTATAAACAATAGAAAGCCCGATTTAATTGCTGAAAAAGTAGCTTTGGAATGTGGTAAAGTAATGTATCCTCTCCAGATTGAAGTTGGAAACAATTGGTCTACAAAAGTGGTGAAAAGTAGAAAATTAGCAATATCCCAATTAAAGGAGTTGGAAGAAAAGACGAAAATGATATATAGGAGTTCTTTTATCGATACTTATTTTTTAAAGACTTGGGAAACAGTTAATGATCCTGAAAAATATCTAAGGGCCATTGAACAAAATATGTTTTTATCCTTTTTCTTTGCACCACTATATTTACAATATAATGCTTTAGATGATACTGCAGAAACCATTATGAATCTGCCTATAGTACCTTTTTCTAAACCTATAGAATATTCTATAAAACAAAAAGTATCTCCTAAACAGACTAGATTTAACACTGTAACGGTCAGTCAAAAAGGCTCTATTACTGATAAAAGAACTCAGAAAGATATTTCAAATGGATTTGACGAACCTATTTTTATAGGCAAAGGCCAGTCAAAGAGCTTAAAGGGAGAGTTTGTTTCAAAATACGAGCTCCACTCCACCACAAACATTATTCATTCCCTAACTGCTGAAGCTGACATCAGTCTCGAAAACAGTAAAAAGTTAGCTTTTCAAATACAAGCTTATTATTTACCTGAGAGAGATAAAATAGCGGCCCAAAGTAAATTTATAAATTTAACAGAACTAAAACAGCGTTAATATGGCGAGTGATAAATCTTTAGTGTGTCAAGGCGCTATGGCTCAATGCCAGCAAGGCTTTGTTCCTGATCTCTTAAAAGTGCTCAGTCAGAAAAAATATTATATTAATGATCAAGCTGGTAGTGATAAATTAATTGGAAATACAATGGATTTAGGTATACCGTTTGAAGCGGGAACTTTTGGACAATGTAAATTACAACCTACTGGAAGTAGTTTTATGCCATGCATTCCAAATATAATTCAATGGGATGGGGCCTATGAAAAAGTAGAATTGGCAAACGGAGGTCAAATATTGACAAAAACAAGTAAAGCCATTTGTGCCATTGCAGGAAGTGCTGTTATAGAGTTTATGACAACAGGACAAATGGGAGCTCCTTCGGTAACTAATTTTGAAGAAGTTAGTCAACAAATGCATCAACAACTTAATCCATTAATAAATATGGAAAAAGTTTTGAAAAAAAATCCTTTAGAGGGAATTGAAATAATATCAAAAAATTTTTAATTTATGTCTGTTGGAATAGAAACTTTAGAATTAGTAAGCAATGCAGCCAAAGAAGAGGGTGATGCATATATTCGTAAAGGTATTAGGGTAAACGGAAAGTCACATAAATTAATAGTAATCAAAAAAGGTAAACAAGCTGTTGTTAAAACAAAATTATTTCTAGCAACCACCAATAAAGCCAATATAAATGCAACTACTAAGTGGATTATTGGAGCTCAAGAAGAAGATGAATCGTGGAATTGGCTTTCATGGAAATCCGGCGATCAGATACCTTTAAATATTAACAATCAAGAATTAGTAGACTACGCCGTATCAAGTATGGTTGGAGTTGGAAAGGTTGAAACCATTGGCAATCCATATTGGCTAGAAGCTTTTATACAATATCCAGAAATGCCATACGCTACAAAACCGAAAGGTGCATTCGTAATTGTAGTTGATGAACCACAAATTACAAATTCTGTTTTTACGAAAATTAATCACCTTAAAAGAACGCAAGATAAAGTTAAGGAAGAACAAATATTTGACTATAATGAAACCTTAAAATTAGAAATACATACACATAGAATAATAAAAAAGGATAATATTATTATTACTTGTAAATTAGGTGGTCAAGATGTTTCGTTTATGTATGCAACTTATACGACATTTGTTGATGATTTCAAATATAATGGTGTTGCAACTGTTCATATAACAATTGATCCAAATTGGAAAGATGAAATTGGGCATAAAGAAGGGAATATTGAAGATTTAATAGTTCTTGTTTCTATCAATACTGAAGATGAACGCAAGAATAAAGAAATTGAAGAAGGCTATATAAAAAAGAAAGATGGAATTCAAACGATAAAAATAAATAGAAAATTACCTCTTAAATCTTACGAAAATACCCAAGAACCAATTCCCTTATACAAACCTAGTCAGTTAAAAAAAGCTTACACTTTTAAAGTAAATTACAAAGGAAGTAATGAACTCATCACAGAAAGAACAAAAACTGTGGCAAATATGGTTGAGTTAGGGGATGAACTCGCTATATCAGCACAATCAGATGTACCTTGTAAATATGTATCTATTATAGTAAAAAGTATTGGAGATGCTGACCAAAAAGCACTGATACCTGAAGTTGTTAAATATTTGACTTCAGATAAGCAAGAAAAAGAAAAAATTAGAAAGAAAAAAAAATCAGCATCTAAAGAAAAAAATAATCGAGTCTTTATAGCGTTTTCAACAAATGGTGATGGTTCTATAGAAGACCATACGGCAACAAGTTATTGTATAGTATCTGGAAATAAGGATAATAAGCAAAAAGTAAGAATTTCTATTGGAGGTTTAAAAACAGAAAACTGTATTGCTTATAATTATGAACATGATACAAAAAGTGTTTTTGAAGAATTTAAAGCAAAAGCAAGTTCACAATGGATATATCCTAACGAGTATAAAATTAATGATGCTCAAGATAATATGGATTTGGAATTGACTTATCCATATATGATAAAAGATGATAATGATTTATTAAAATATTTCTGGCCAGCGTCTTTAAAACCACAATTATTTTTTGTACCAATACAAACCTGTGCTTATCCTAAACAAGGAGTTAGAATTCTTGTTTATCCAGATATAGTATGGGCGGTAACATTTACGTATGGTACAGTTGAACCAAAACTTAAAGAAGATTGGAGAAGAGATCTTACTAAAAGTAGGAAAGATATTCTTGAAGAACATCAAAAAAGTGACGCTGAATTAAGAAGTTTTATAGAAAAAAAATTACTTCCTGTAAAACTTCAAGAAGCATTAGAGAAATTAAGATATTATCAAAAACTTTTAGAGAAACTATCTGAAGTACAAAAATTAAAATTAGGGATTAAGGTTTCTTATGACAATAAGGTAGTAGACTTTAATGCGTTAGCAAATAAAATCATTAATATTGCTTATGCATTCACATTAGCCAAAGCTGTGATGGATGAAATGGTAGGTAGTGACGTGCCCGATGAGGAAAAAGAAAACTTACTACAAAAACAAGTTGGTAAATTGGGTAAATTAGGTAAATTCGCAAAAAAATTACCTATAACAATTCAAGTTGAAAACCCTAAGTTGAGTTTTGGATCTTCATGGGGGCGTCAAGTCTTTTCTGAAAATCTAGCATTCGAGCCAACCGCCCCTTATGAAGTTGATGTTTTTTTAAAAGGCGAGCCTTTATTTGAAGCTTCTGGTGTATTAGATATAATTACTTGTTGTGAATTTATACCTGCCGCAGGACAGGCAATAAAAGTTGTTAGAATGGTTTTAGAATCATCTGGAGTTCAACCGGTTTTTACGTTGACAGCTAAAGGCTCTATTGCTTTGGGTGCTCAAGGTAAAATACATTTCGATAAAAACAACAATGCTAGTAAATTAGAAGTAAAAAATACAAATACATTAAAATTGATTGTTGAAGCAAGTATAACTGCTGATGGTGGCTTTGCTGGCTTTTTATTCGCTGGTGGTGACTTAAAAGGTTTAACAACAAAAACCACATACGGTGTCTATGCAGAAACAGGTTTTTCAGCAAGTTTTAGTATTGGTATTGAATCAGGAGAAGGCCCTTTTTTAGAATCTAAATTTGAATTTCTAGGTATCATTGCTGTTGGAAAAAAGATTACGGAGGGTGATGATGGACTTACCGTAGAAAAAGAAGCATTTAAATATGAGATTATAAAACCAACTTTAATGTTAGAAGGAAAATATAATTTTAAATAAATTAAAAATGAAATTAGAAATATTGGTAATTATAGGTATTTTATTTACGGTAACCAGTTGTTCACAAAAAAAAAACATGAAAACAAATAATAGTCTAATCGCCAAAGAATTAAGGAGCTATAAATTTATTGATGATTCACGACCTGGGTATTACTTGCAAATAAATAATCAAAATTGTCATTATGAAATCAAAGTAAATGATTTGAATACAGCTAGATTTTTTGATCCTTACTCAAGCTACTCTATTCGCAAACCTCTGAATTTAAGGATTTTGAAAAGCGGAAAACAGTCATTGTCAGTCAAAGTATTACCCCTCAATGGAGACGTGTTAAGTAAAAAGGCAAATTTACAATTACGCTTAATGATGTACCCTGATATGACTGATAAAGAAAATGATTATGGTGGTAGCATTACGCTATGGGATTGGGAAATGCCTGCTATTGATCAAGATTTACCTCTATTTGTAATGGATACTGTTTTTGAAGCAAAAGTCCCTTATAAATTGGATATACTAGATAAGTATGCATTAGATTTATCTAAAATGGATGAAGAAAAATTATTGAAAGAAGTATTACAGTTATTCAAAGAAAGACATACCCAACTTTATAATAATGTACATGATGAAAAATTCATCAATGAAAGCATTCAGCGTTTTCATGTACAAGTTTATTATTCAGAAGAAAGAATAAATAAGTTAGCTGCCAAAGCTATTTCTAAAGAACCAAATAAAATATTACAACCGTTAGAAAATTTTAAGCTTCAGCTTTACGGAAATGGTAAAATAGTTACTTTACTAAATACTATTGATTATGATTCTGCTCTTTGGTGGGCAGATAAAGAAACTGGAGAACCTCTTAGGTGGCAACCCTTTTATTTATTTAAAAATAAAGACACAGGAGAATGGCATGTTTGGTAACGATAAATTTTAATAGTTTTCATTATTTTTGGACCCTCCCTCCGTTAGCCTTTGATGTAGTAGGTAAACAATAAGATAAAAAAATGCTAAAACACAAAAGCTATCTATTTAATTAGATAGCTTTTGTTATTTTAAGCAATATGTGAAAATCCTAAATTAAATAATCCAGCCGCTATATATATTGTTTCTTAGTCCCTGTATATTAGATAGAAGTATACACTAAACTGGATTTTCCTGTTAGCAATTCTATTGCTTAGAAATAGTCTAGAATCAGTAATTTTATAATACATCATAAAACAGCTTTTCCTAAAAAGATAGTTATCTTAGAATTAAAAGAAATTAATAAACTATTACTTGCAAACGGACAATAGTCGAGAATATATTTTCAGTATATTTAATTTTTTAATGATAAGGATGAAGATAATAGATAAATTAGTTTTTCTTACAGTAGGTTTTTGTACACTTTTAGCATGTGCCCAACAACCAAAAGATGCTAAAACAACCACTGCCCTACCCACTGCTGTAGAAGAGATTAACTCAGAAAACATGGTAGCGGCCATTACCGCCAAAATAAAGCACTTTGATGAAGAACCTTTGTACTATTTAAGGATAGGAAAGGAAAATTGTATTATTGAAGTACTGGTGAACGATATGCCGGTGTATAAGAGCTATGAACTCTCAAATTTGGCTAGCCCTTTAGAAATAAATCATAATATCTTAGGAACAGGAAATCAAACCGTTACGGTACGGATGTACCCCGTGGGCGATTTAATTAAAGAAGAGTATGAATATGGGGAAACCATAACCCAATTAGGAGATGCCTCTAATGTAAGCATTAAGGTTATAAAGCTAGACAAAAAAGGAACCATGGGCTTAAATGACGAAGTGGAAGTATTGCAACACCAAGGCCCTACTACAGATGCCAATGGGGAAGTGTTTGCCGGTACCGGCCTTCCCTTTTATGAATATACTTTTGAGTTTTATGCAAAAGTACCCTATGACCTTAGTGAAAACTCATGGGGAGATGCTGCGGACCTCCAAATCGTAGACCAAGATGTTTTAGAACATAAAATGCTAGACTATTATAAAACCTTTTTAAAGGAATATAAAAGAGGTAATAAAGATTTTATTGCGCAAAAATATTACCAATCTTTTTATGTACAAGCGCAAGCCTATTATAAAAGTAAGGAAGAAATACAGGAAATGTGGAACGAAGAGTTGGAGTTGCTCAATGACCCTACAGTTAAGCCGCAATCAATTAAAGATTATGAATTGGTCTTTTATGCACATAGTGGGGTGGCTTTTTTACGCCTTAAGACTATAGAAGACCTATATTATAGAAACAAGTGTGCAGCTTGGGTACAAACCTTAGAAAATGGAGTAGAGTATGGAATATTTTTTGGTCTCTACCTCTATGCTCCCAAGAAAGGATTTAGTAAAAAAGAGTTTACATTAATAATGTCTTAGCCTAAGATTTAAATTTTGCCGAACGCTATTTCTATTTTGAAAATGCTTTTAAAAAGATGAGCTATAACCTTATAAAATATAAACTTGTTTTTCTAGTGGCGCTTTTAAGTCTGTTTAGTTGTGCGCAACAAACAAAAGACCTTAAAGCAACCACTGCCCTACCCACAACTATAGAACACGTAAACGCTACTAACATAGTAGATTATTTAGCCTCTCAAGTAATATCATATAACAAACAGCCTATCTATGCCATACGGCCTATACAGAACAATTGTATTTTTGTGATTTTAGTAAACGGCAGACCTATATACCGAGAATTTTCCCTTGAAAAATTAGCAACACCTTTGATTATCAATGATAGAATTTTGAAAAGTGGGCCTCAGACGATAACATATCGACTATATCCAATTGGAGACTTAATGGTACAGGAATATGGTACAGAAGAGTCTATTTCTACCTTGAGAAAAAATACTTCTATGAAAATAGAGGTAATCGAATACAAAGACTCTAAAATTGGCACAACTCTTAGTGATGAAGTTATTATAGCAAACCATACGAGTCCTATAGATAAAAATACTGATGAATTCATAGGAGTGGGTTTACCTTATTACGAAAATACGTTTACATTTGAGGCAACCGTTCCTTATGAAAATGAAGGTTGGTTAGAGGGGCAAGATCTATCAAAATATGATCATGAAGAACTAGAAGAAATTATTAAGAAGAAAAATCTAGATATAGGGAAACTTTACAATGATAAAAATCTTGATTCATTAATTAAGTTGGAATTTGTTAAAAGCAATACTTATAATATCGCAAATTATCGTACAAAGGAAGATATTCAAGAAATATTTGATAATTACAAAAATAAGATACTAAAAATCAAAGATATTCAGCCTTTGGAAGGATATCAAATGGAATTTTATTCAGAGCATAAAATAGTAACTCTACGTTACTCAATAATAGCACCTCCAGACCCCAGATTAAAAGGTAAGCCAGCTCTTTATTATTTGTACGATGAAGGAGATCTTATAATGGTTGATTTTTTATCTCTTTATTTTTATCTCCCAAAAGGAAAACCATTAACTGTTGAAAATTTACAAATACTTTAAGCAATGAAAATACATATATTAGTCGGTTTGCTTGCTTTTTTTTGTTTCGTGAGCTCTTGTGCTCAACACCAAAAACAACAACCAAAAGATTCTAAAACAACCACTGCCCTACCCACAACTATAGAAGATATTAATTCAAGTAACGTAGTAGACTATATTGCCAGCAAGGTTAAAGTTTATGAAAAAAACCCAATGTACGCTATAAGACCTTTACATAATAATTGCGTTTATGAAATTTTAATAAATGATCATCTTGCATATAAAAATTACGATTTAAAAAAATTAACTACTCCTATTCTAATTAATCACTATATCTTAAAAAGTGGAATACAAACTATTACGTACAGGTTGTACCCGTTAGAAGATTTAATGGTCGACACCTACGGTAAAGAAGAAACAATTCATACCCTATTAAAAAATACTTCTATGAATATTGAAGTTATAAAATATGAAGATGTAAAAACAGAAACACGTATTGGTGATGAGATTTTAGTTACGAAACATGAAAGTTCAACGAAAAAAGGAACAAGAGAATTTATAGGCAGTGGCTTACCCTATTATGAACACACCTTTACATTTAAAGCAACCGTTCCTTATGAAATTGAAGGCTGGGACAATGGACAAGATTTAAAAAAACATGATCAAGAAGAGCTGGAAGCTGTAGTTTTAAAAAAATATGCACAGATCAAAAAATATTATCAGGAAAATAATGTTGATAAATTAATTCAATTAGAATTTTTGAATCAGTCCTTAAGACAAGACATCTCTGATTATAAAGACAAAGAATTAATTCAAGAGTATTATGAAAATTATATAAATATTGTTACAAAAAAGGATAAAAGAATTCAATCTATGGAAGGCTATCAAATGCAATTTTTTGGAAATAACAAAATTGTCACCTTTCGTCACCCTGTAATTTCCCCTCAAGACCCAAGGCTAAAAGGTAAATCAGCTTTTTATTTTTTAACAACTTTAGAAGGTGGAAGAATAATTGCAAATTTTGATACTTTATTTTTATACCTTCCAAAAGGAAAACCATTAACTGTTGAAAATTTACAAATACTTTAATTAGTTGCTTGTATTTTTAAACATCTAATTACTACATAAGCATAGCGCTATTGGAATTATACTCTATTTCAACAGCGCTAGAGCTCATTTGTAAAGAGTACCCAACAGCGTAAAAAACAACTACAGAAGCTATCTATTCAGATAGCTTTTGTTATTTTAAGTAATATGTGAAAATCCTAAATTAAATAATCCAGCCGCTATATATTTTTTTTTTAGTCCCTGAATATTAGATAAAAGTATACACTAAACAGGATTATCCTATTAGCAACGCTATAGAATATAAATAGTGAATCACTATGAACTTTAGTATAGATCATATAATACCTAATAGTAACAAGATTGTTTCCTTAGAATTAAAAGATATAAAATAGCTATTACTTGCAGACGAGCTCAGGTGGAGAATATATTTTCAGTATATTTAATTTTTCAATGATAAGGATGAGATTATTAGACAAATTTGTAGTACTAACAATGGGAATTTTTACGTTTTTGGGATGTGCACAACAACCAAAAGACCCTAAAACAGATAATAGTCTAATCGCTAAAGAATTAAGAAACTATAAATTTATTGATGATTCAAGACCTGGTTATTACTTGCAAGTGAACAATCAAAATTGCCATTATGATATTAGAATAAATGATTTAGATGCAGGCAAATTTTTTGATCCTTACCCAAGCTATTCTGTACGTATTCCTTTAAACCTCAGAATTTTGAGGAGTGGAGAACAGTTATTATCTTTAAGAGTATTGCCTTTTACTGGAAATATGCTCAGCAAACAGGCAAATTTACAATTACGCTTAATGATGTACCCTGATATGACTGATAAAGAAAATGATTATGGTGGTAGCATTACGCTATGGGATTGGGAAATGCCTGCTATTGATCAAGATTTACCTTTATTTGTAATGGATACTGTTTTTGAAGCAAAAGTACCTTACAAATTGGATATATTAGATAAATATGCACTAGATTTATCTAAAATGGACGAAGAAAAATTATTGAAAGAAGTATTACAGTTATTCAAAGAAAGACATACTCAACTTTATAATAATGTACATGATGAAAATTTATTGAATGATTTTTATCAGCGCCTTCATGTGCAAACTTATTATTCAAAAGAAAGAATAAATAAGTTAGCCGCCAAAGCTATTTCTAAAGAACCAAATAAAATATTACAACCGTTAGAAAATTTTAAGCTTCAGCTTTACGGAAATGGTAAAATAGTTACTTTACTAAATACTATTGATTATGATTCTGCTCTTTGGTGGGCAGATAAAGAAACTGGAGAACCTCTTAGGTGGCAACCCTTTTATTTATTTAAAAATAAAGACACAGGAGAATGGCATGTTTGGTAACGATAAATTCTAATAGTTCTCATTATTTTTGGACCCTCCCTCCGTTAGCCTTTGATGTAGTAGGTAAACAATAAGATAAAAAAATGCTAAAACACAAAAGCTATCTATTTAATTAGATAGCTTTTGTTATTTTAAGTAATATGTGAAAATCCTAAATTAAATAATCCAGCCGCTATATATTTTGTTTCTTAGTCCCTGTATATTAGATAGAAGTATACACTAAACTGGATTTTCCTGTTAGCAATTCTATTGCTTAGAAATAGTCTAGAATCAGTAATTTTATAATACATCATAAAACAGCTTTTACTAAAAAGATAGTTATCTTAGAATTAAAAGAAATTAATAAGCTATTACTTGCAAACGGACAATAGTCGAGAATATATTTTCAGTATATTTAATTTTTCAATGATAAGGATGAGATTATTAGACAAATTGGTAGTACTAACAGTAGGTTTTTTTACGCTTTTGGGATGTGCGCAACAACCAAAAGAGTCTAAAATAACCACTACCCTACCCACAGCTGTAGAATATATAAACGCTGCTAACATAGTAGATTATTTAGCCGCTCAAGTAAAACCATATAACAAACAGCCTATCTATGCCATACGGCCTATACAGAACAATTGCATTTTTGAAATTCTGGTTAATGATCTACCTATATACAGAGAGTTTACTTTAGAAAAATTAGCAACACCCTTAGTTATCAATGATAGAATTTTAAAAAGTGGACCTCAAACAATTACCTATCGCCTATACCCAATAGGAGACTTAATGGTACAGGAATATGGTACAGAAGAGACTATCTCTACCTTGAGGAAAAATACTTCAATGAAGATAGAGGTTATCCAATATGAAGATAGTAAACTGGGAGAGAGGCTAAGTGATGAAATTGTTATTGCCAGGCATACAAGCCCAATAGATAACCAAACCGATGCATTTGTGGCTGCAGGCTTAACTTATTATGAATACACCTTTACTTTTAATGCTACAGTACCCTATAATAATGAGGGGTGGAGTAATGGAGAAGACCTTAAAAAATTTGATAAGGAAGAATTAGAAAAAATAGTTGTTGAGAAAAACTTGTTGATAGGTAAACTTTATAAAGAAAAAAAACTTGATTCATTAGTGAAAATTGAACATATTAATAAACTTATATATGGAATAGCCAATTATCGTACAAAAGAAGAATTCCAAGGAATATTTGATCAATATAAAGCAGATGTGTTTAAAGAAAAAGAAATTCAATCTATGGAAGGTTATCAAATGGAGTTTTATGGAGAAAATAGAATAGTAACCCTAAGATATTCTATCCTAAAGTCACCAGATCCAAGATTAAAAGGTCAGCCCGCACTTTACTATTTATATAAAGATGAATATGGCACTCTTGTAGACTTCCTTTCAATATATCTTTTTCTTCCTAAAGGAAAACCACTAACTGTTGAAAATTTACAAATACTATAATTAGTTGCTTGTATTTTTTAATATCAACTTAATAAGTAAGCAACGCGCTAATTAAATTACACCCTATTTCCACAGTGCTATTTATGGCTATAGTGGACATTAAACTACACTATGAAACTACTCTACAAGCTCATTATCTTATTCCTTTTTATCTTCAGCGTTGGTTGTGCCGACCTATTAAAAATGGATACACATTTTGTGACTTTTGAAGCAGAAAATCTATACGAGTATGATAGTATGCAATCATTTGAAGAAATTTATGATAGTACAAAAATTATTGAGTTTTTAAATAGAAAAACAGTTACCGAAATCATTAAATTAGAAAATTTTAACGCACTTACCTCCGTTCGATATGGATTTAGGGAAAGCCTAGAAGGCAGCCTAGACAGAATGACATTTGGCTCCATTATTATTGACGGTAGGCTACCAGGGTTTTCTAGAATAGAAGTCAACGATAAGTACGTTCCCCATACCCTGACTTTTGTAGATATGGATTTCTTCTATTACATTCCCTGGGGAAAGTCACAGTCTTATGATATAAAATTAATAGTCCAAGATATTATTCATAATTTGGATGACAGCACTATTTTTTATGTAGATGAACACAGTATCATTTATGGTGAAAGAGGAGAACACCACGTATTACATATCACCTATTTAGAAGCTATAAAACGCTTAGAAGTTTTCCATAGTGTTCAGAAAGAAAATCCATTTAGGATGCTACCAGAGCAAGATTTATTTTCCAACTCTTTGGCTAAATTGCGATTGGCAAAAAACTTCCACAATACGAAAAATGCGCCCGAAGAAATTGATTGGACTAATTTTGAAAATTTAATCTCGCGCCATCAAAGAAAACTTTTTGCAACTATAAGAGATTTCATACCAGAACTTAGTATGGAATTTTCTGAAGATATTAAGTTTGCTTTTGAACTTAAAGACTATAGCCTTAACGCATTAATTGTCCGCGATAGTACCGTAAATAAAGTATTTAAGGAGTTAAATACTGTTACCGTAAATACAAAAATCAATTTAAAGGAAGATACAACTCATAAAACTTTGAAACAATCTTTAAGAGATTTAAGCATCTTCCATGAAATAGAAATAGTGCATAAAACCGACCAAGGGTTTATCATTAACGAAAACGATGATAGATTTGACTTGGTGTTTATTTATGAAAATTATGGTGCCCCTTACCTACTGTGTTTATCTGGTCTTGATAATTTAAGGGAGGCCCACTTTTATTTTCAATTATTAAGTAACTTAGAGCACTTAAAATATAAAGGTTTATAAGTTAACCGCTTCATTATAATCAATACCCCATTAATTACGTGCTAGAAACCTTCAGAGTAGATAACATGGACACTGTATTTATAGTATTTCTTACTATATTTTCTAGTGCCTTTGGTCTTTTTTATTATCTAGTTTTAAAAAGCCTATACCGAGTTAAACTCTCTGTGCTTTGGCCTTTATTTATCATTCCTCCTTTTATGGTGGTACTAACGGCTATTTTAGACCCGGGTTATGTACCTTTTGCTTGTTTAGTAAACTTCCCTATTCTTCTAGCATTAATGCTTATAGGAGGTGTTGTAAAAGCTATTAGAAGCAAAAATTCTATTTGGGGATTCCTCGCTTTTATTGTAGCCATGCCTCTTATCATGATTACTTGGCCTTATGGAATTATCTTAATTACGGCTTTTGTTATCCTTAGAGAAATACTTACACCAAGTTCAAAGAATACTTTTTATGAGTTACAAGGTGCTTTGCCTACCTCTAAAATTAGATCTCTAGCCATGGGCTTAGTAGAAGTTTCAGGAAAAACAATACTCATAGAACCCGTTTTATCTGCAATAAAAAAAGTGCCTTGCATTGGATACCTCTATAAAGTAGATGCCATAAACAGGGATAAAAATGGAAAAATAAGTTATAGCACTATTTCAAAGGAAACGGTCTGCAATTCATTTCAGATAAATGATGGCAGTGGCGTCATTACGGTATCAGGAGATGATCTTGAGTTGATAGATTTACCAGAATCTAAATACTCTTATACCGCCGGTGATAGACGTTTTCAATTATTTTTATTAGAAGAAAATATGAAGGTGTTGCTTATTGGTAAGGCCACGAATAGAAACCAACAGGTATTCATTGAAAAAGACCCTTCCAAAGATGTATTTGGCGTTGCTACTTATGAGCATATAAAACAGTGGAATTTATTGCGGCCCTTACAACAATCATTTGTAAAATACCTTTTGATTTTGATTGCCTGTGTCAGCGTTATTTTAACTTGTGAAATCACCGTTCATGAAAACGAATTACTCTTTTCTTTCAAGTCGCTCTTAGAGGTATTTAATTTAAAAGAATCACTACCATTTCAATTATAAACTTAAAAAAATGAAACCCTATTTATTCATCATTATTATAGCTCTTATACTCCTGTTTTTTGTCAGAGGAATAGTTTCGCTTTACAACCGCTTGGTTATGTTAAGGGCTAATACCGATAAGAATTTTGCAAATATTGATGTGCTATTGAAACAACGCGCTGATGAAGTTCCGGAATTGGTGAGCATTGTAAAGGGGTATATGCGCTACGAAGAAAACCTGTTAACAAAGGTGACGGAATTGAGAACGCAGTATTTGAGTGCTAGTGATAAAGAAGAGAAAATAAAAACATCTAACGCTTTAAACAAAAGCTTAGCTTCCATTATGGTAGTTTCTGAAAATTACCCCGAGTTAAAAGCAAACGCTTCTTTTTCGGCACTGCAATCAAGAGTCTCGGAATTAGAAAACCATATAGCCGATCGTCGGGAACTCTATAATGAAAGCATCAATCTCTATAATATTGGCATTAATGAATTCCCTGATCTATTAATAGCAAAACCTTTTGGTTTTAAAAACAAAGAATTATTACAAATTACTCAAGCAGAAAAAAAGTATGATGGAGTTCAGTTTTGAGTATTATGATTGGTTAAAAGAAATCAATATAAATACAAGTATTATTAAGTCCGTAGCATTTTTTGGTGTCCTATTGCTTATAGTTCCAGCTAGAATATTAGCTATTTTTATGCGAACGGAAGCTAGGAAAAAGTTTCTATGGCTGGTTTTCGTATGTGTCATAGCCACATGGCTATTCGGATCTTTGGTGGTCGGCGTTATGGCTTCTTATATTCTTGGCGGATTAAAGCTTTTTTTAGCTTGGCTAGCGGTTTTGTGCAATGTACTTGGTTTTACAGTAGCTAATCACTCAAGGTTATATAAAATTTACGAGCAGCAACTAGCCAAAGGGTTCTATAAAAACTAACATGAAAATTTAATTTAAAATTCTCTATTTAATCCTTGACTAATCATCAATAATTTTTTCCATATGAGTTCAAAAATAATTATTAGTTTATTCTCTATTTTACTTTTGGTACTAGTAGCCAACGGACAAAATAAAGTGGATTATGACCAAGTGGATATAGAAATTACCAACCATTATAAAGACTATAAATACTCGAATAAAAAGCGACCTGGGTATTATTTACAAGTTAATAATCAAAATTGCTATTATGATATAAGGCTTAATGATTTAAATATTAATAATTATTTTCGTGAGTATCCTGCGTATTCGGTTAGAAAGCCTCTTAATCTAAGGATTTTAAAAAGTGGTGAACAGTTAATTTCCGTAAAAGTATTTCCAGTTATTGGAGAGAAATTATCTGAAAAAGCAGGCTTACAATTACAGCTAGTGCGTTATAGTGATATGACAGATCCAGATCATGAATTCGGTAGATTTACAGTCCTATGGGAATGGGAAATGCCCAAGGTTGGTGATCAAAAGATCCCTGAATTTACGATAGAACATGAATTTGATGCTAAGGTTCCATTCGTCTTAGAAACGCTCGACCTATATGCCCAAGACCTTTCCGAATTGGAGGAAGAAGACGTGCTTAAAGAAGTAATCGAACATTTTACGATAAAGCGACAAACAATAATAAATAAAACACAAGATAGAGACCATCTGGAAAGACATTTAAAAAGAGCATTAATTCAACTTTACAAAGGCAAAGAATTGTCTGATAAAACTATTGATGGAATGATAAATATTAAAGATGGAATGGAGCCTCAACCCTTGGAGGATTTTGAAATTAAATATTATTACAATAATAAGGTGGTAACATTGGTAAGAAGAAGTGATAAGCAACCTGCCATTTGGTTTAAGAATCCAAATACAGGCTCCACATTTAAACAACCTTATTACATCTTTAAAAATAAAGAAACGGGCACTTGGCATATGTGGTAATAAGCCTTTAACTTGAAAACAAACTATCCATAACGTTTGATATTTTTTGTTTTAAGTACAAGCTTTTAGTATATTTAAACTTAATAGTCATTAAAAATCTATTCACCACTCTCCTACTCTTTTTTGCAATCATTTGTCAAGCACAAAATGAGTATCCTTTTCTTAATAGTTATGTGACTGACAATGCTGATATTCTCACTGCAGCGCAGGTGCAACAATTATCCGTAAAATTAGAGGCACTTGAAACAGAAACTTCCCATCAACTTGTAATACTCACGATAGAAGATCTGAATAATGAACCTATAGAAGACTATGCGTATAAAACGTTTGAAGTAAATACCATAGGACAAAAAGGAAAAGACAATGGTATGCTATTAGTAATAGCTAAAGAAGATAAAAAAGCACGTATTGAAGTCGGTTATGGCCTAGAACATGTTGTAACAGATGTTATGGCTTCACGAATTATAAGAAATGAATTAACTCCTGAATTTAAAAAGGAGAATTACTTTGCGGGTGTTGATGCTGCTATAAATTCGCTAATAAAAATTTTAAATAGCGTCGCCGTAGAAAAGAATCAAATTTATGAGACTCCATCTTCAACACCAACACCTTCCCCAGCTATTAAAACCGGAATAAGCAATAGTATACCTAAAGATACTTTTGGAACTATTTTGGGTAAACATATTTTTTCAATACTAATAATGACTTTTATGATATTGAGTTTTCTTTTTATAAAAGTTTCTTTTAAAGCTTGGGTGATGACTTTAGTCGGAGCATTTACGAACAAAGTCAGTTTTTCTAAAGTATTTGGCTACGCTTATAAAACTGGACAGATATTTTTCTTTGGTTTTTTGATATTCACCTCCATGTTCTTTTTGCTTTTGGCACTACTGTTAGATATATACCCTGACTATTTTTTCTTTTTAATAGAAAATCGCAAATGGATTGCTATCCCAGTAGCACTGTTTGTAATTCCGGTACTATTTGCCCTAATGGAGGTGAAGTATTATAATAGAAAACTAAATTTTTCGCTTTCTAACAATGACACTTATTTTATCAGAAAAGAAATTGACAGTAAATTAGATATCCTTGGATTAGTTCATTCAAAATCAGACAGTGATTCTTACCAATACAGTTCATCAGGTCGTAATTATAGTAATAATTCAACAAACAGTGGAAACTCCAATAATTCCTCTAGTGGGTATTCTGGCAAAGGCGGAAGATCAGGAGGCGGTGGCGCTAGTGGTAGTTGGTAGCTAAAGGATTTTAAAATATGGAAGCACTAACGATTAATAACATCATTAGGTGGAGATAGCATAATATAACGATCATGATCTAAGCCTTCCAATATGATAAACATCTGCTGCTTTTCACTAAGTCTAATGTTTTTTAAAACATAAACGGCATTTACTTCAGAATTTTCCCCTAAATCGTTTCTGAAATTATAGACATGTAAGGGTTCAATTTTGAATTGTTTTTTAGACCCCTTACTCATTACAAAAAACTCCATGTCTTTTACAGAATAAGCCTTTCCTGATTCATTTAAAATTTGCAAACTAAAATACATCTCATTCTTGTCTAAAGTGATATCGTTTAACCTCAATTCGAGAACTCCTACTTTGCGAGATACATTCTTAATTGTTGGTTTCTCAATATGGATATTTTCACAAAAAATACTGTAATACGTTTGAGGTTCAGAAGTATACAAATCAATATCATGAACTGGTTGGTTTTCTACAGCAACAGGTACTGTGCTATGACCTTCTGGCCTGGTATTTTCAGTTACCTCTGGAGTGGTAACGCTAACTAACTGACTAGTAGGTTGTGTAGACCCAGCATTATTGGTAGTCAGTACAGGTTTTACGTTTGGTGCTGGTTCTGAAATTGCTGGGCTGGGATTTTCAATGGTATTGTTAGCTTGAACAGAAGATGCCGGTTTTACTGTTGCATTCGGAGAAACATTAATTCTACCAACAGCATTAGATACCGTTAATACATACACAAAATTGGTCACATCTTTAGAAGGGTCTAAAACAAAAGAATAGATATAGCCATCATTAGTAGTGATGGTTAAATTACTCAAGTGTTTGGTTTTACTAGCCTTTAAAACACCCATATTACTTTGTTGCTCATGACTGAACATATAATCAGAAGAAGGTTCTACGACGTTTAATATTGGAGCTGGAAAAATTAGCGTAATTATATTAGATTCATTTAACGCTATAGTTATTGGTTCTCCTGAATGAGCATAACCCATTTGAATGGAAAGAAGCAATACAAATAACACATGCTTCAAATACTTACTAATCATAACCTTACGTTTTAATACTACATATAGGGCAACCATAACAGCTACAATATTGTTTCCTATATCTTACAAAATGAGAGCGCTAAAGTAGCTAAAGCTTTAGAGTATAAAAAATATACTCGTTGAATGTTATCGTAAAAAGTCGAAATCATTTTTTCAAATAATAATTGGGTTTTAATCTATTTGGATAAGGCTAATATTCTAATGGTCCTATAATTTTTATTTAGGAAAAATACGTGTTGAACATCGTAATTCTCGTTACAAGTGATGTGCTTACATGGGATACTTTTTTAAATTTGTAGTTGCTCTTTTTAGGAGCAAAAAATTCAAAGTTTATTTAAGAAATGAAAAAGACATTATTTGACAAAGTATGGGATTCGCATGTAGTAAAACATGTAGAAGACGGACCAGATGTATTGTTTATAGACCGCCATTTAGTGCATGAAGTTACTAGTCCTGTAGCATTTTTAGGACTTAAAAATAGAGGTATTCGTGTACTTCATCCAGAGCGTACATTTGCAACGGCAGATCATAACACACCGACAATTAACCAACATTTACCAGTAGCAGATCCGCTTTCAGCGAATCAATTAAAAGCTTTGGAAGAGAATGCTAAAGAATATGGTATCTCTCACTGGGGACTTGGACATGAAAAAAATGGTATTGTTCACGTGGTAGGTCCGGAATATGGAATTACGCAACCAGGAGCAACTATTGTATGTGGAGATTCTCATACCTCTACCCATGGCGCCTTTGGTGCTATCGCTTTTGGTATTGGTACTTCTGAAGTAGAAATGGTATTGGCAACGCAATGTATTATGCAGCCAAAACCTAAGAAAATGCGAATTAATGTAAAAGGGAGTTTGAATTTTGGAGTGACGCCTAAGGATGTTGCCTTATATATTATTTCTAAATTAACTACTTCTGGAGCTACTGGGTACTTTGTAGAATATGCAGGTGATGTTTTTGAAAATATGACGATGGAAGGTCGTATGACGGTGTGTAACCTAAGTATAGAAATGGGTGCTCGTGGTGGTATGATTGCTCCTGATGAAAAAACATTTGATTATATTAAAGGACGTGAATTTACACCTACAGGTGCAGCTTGGGATAAAGCAATGGCCTACTGGGAAACCTTACATACAGATCCTGATGCAGAATTTGATAAAGAATTGAGTTTTGATGCTTCTGATATTGAACCAATGATTACGTATGGTACCAATCCAGGAATGGGGATGGGAATTTCTAAAAGTATTCCTAAAGCAGAACAAGTTGAAGGTGGCGTAAGTACCTACAAAAAATCTCTAGGGTATATGTCTTTTAATGAAGGGGAGGATATGATTGGTAAGCCTATCGATTTTGTATTTATTGGAAGTTGTACCAACGGGCGTATCGAAGATTTTAGAGCCTTTGCTTCTATTATTAAAGGGCGTCAAAAAGCTCCTAATGTTACGGCTTGGTTAGTACCCGGTTCACATCAAGTAGAAGCAGCTATTAAAGAAGAAGGTTTGTTAGCTATTATTCACGAAGCTGGTTTTGAACTAAGAGAGCCTGGTTGTTCTGCTTGTTTGGCTATGAATGATGATAAAGTACCAGCTGGTAAATTAGCGGTAAGTACATCAAACAGAAACTTTGAAGGCCGTCAAGGTCCAGGATCAAGAACTTTATTAGCTTCTCCTCTAGTTGCGGCAGCCGCTGCAGTAACCGGAAAAGTTACGGACCCACGTGAATTAATGGAAAAATTAGTTGCTAGTTCTTAGTTATTGGTTGTTATTTTTTAAGTGAAAATAATAGTACCATTAATCATTAATTAGCAACGAACAACAAAATATTACAAAATGGCATACGATAAATTTGAAATACTAACAAGTACTGCAGTTCCTTTACCAATAGAGAATGTAGATACAGATCAAATAATACCAGCGCGCTTCTTAAAAGCCACAGAGCGTAAAGGGTTTGGCGATAATCTTTTTAGAGATTGGCGTTATAATAATGATAATTCTCCTAAGACAGATTTTGTACTGAATGATAATACTTATTCAGGAAAAATATTAGTTGGCGGTCGTAACTTCGGTTCAGGATCTTCAAGAGAACATGCTGCATGGGCGGTATATGATTATGGCTTCCGTTGTGTAATTTCTAGCTTTTTTGCAGACATCTTTAAAGGAAACTGTTTAAATATTGGAGTATTACCGGTACAAGTAAGTGCTGATTTCTCTAACAAGCTTTTTTCTGAAATTGAGAAAGATCCTAAAACAGCCATTGAAGTAAACCTACAAGAGCAAACTGTTACTCTTTTAGCTACTGGTGAGAAAGAATCTTTTGACATCAATGGTTATAAAAAAGATAACATGCTTAACGGTTTTGATGATATTGACTATTTAATGAATGTTAAAAGTGATATCGTAGAATTTGCAAAAAGCACCCCTTTATAGGAAACACAATTTCTTTAATAAAGTAATAAGATTCGCAGCAGCGTTTACGCGATAATGAAAAAAAGAAAGATTGAAATAATGGATACTACACTCCGCGATGGTGAACAAACCTCGGGAGTGTCGTTTTCTGTTTCAGAAAAATTAACCTTAGCAAAATTACTACTAGAAGAACTTAAAGTAGACCGCATAGAAGTGGCATCTGCTCGTGTTTCTGACGGAGAATTACTAGCCGTAAAACAGATTACTAGTTGGGCTAGTGAAAAAAATTTAATTCAGAAAGTTGAAGTTCTTTCGTTTGTAGATCAAGGAGTGTCAATAGATTGGATGGTAGAAGCTGGAGCAAAGGTTCAAAACCTGCTAACCAAAGGTTCTTTAAATCACCTAACACATCAACTTAAAAAAACTCCCGATACGCATTTTAAAGAAATCGCTTCCGTAATAGCCTTAGCAAGAAGTAAAGGAATAGAAACAAACGTCTACCTTGAAGATTGGAGTAATGGCATGCGCAATTCTAAAGCATATGTATTTCAGTTTTTAGATTTCTTAGCCACGCAACCTATTAAACGTATTCTGTTACCAGATACCTTAGGAGTACTTACGCACAACGAGACTTTCGATTTTGTTAAAGAAATAGTGGATACGTACCCTAAGTTACATTTTGATTTTCATGGGCATAATGACTATGATTTAAGTGTAGCCAATGTTATGGAAGCTTTAAGAGCCGGTTGTCACGGTTTACATTTAACCGTCAATGGTATGGGAGAACGAGCAGGAAATGCTCCCCTTGCCAGTGTTGTGGCTGTTATAAATGATTTTATGCCAGAGTTGGAAACTGGCGTTAAAGAGTCTTCTTTGTTCAAAGTGAGCAAACTTGTTTCTGCATTTACAGGTTTTGGTATTCCTGCTAATAAGCCCATAGTAGGTGCTAATGTTTTTACACAAACAGCAGGTATTCATGCAGATGGAGACAGCAAGAACAACCTTTACTTTAATGATTTATTACCGGAGCGCTTTGGCCGTAAACGCCAATATGCCTTGGGAAAGACATCAGGGAAAGCAAATATCCAGAAGAATTTGCAAGAACTTGGACTTACCTTAAACAATGAAGAATTAAAAAAAGTTACGCAACGGATCATTGAGCTAGGCGATAAAAAAGAACGTGTAACTAAAGATGATCTACCTTATATTATTTCGGATGTTTTAGATAGTGACGGCTATCAGAGTAAGGCCAAGATTACCTCGTACTTGTTATCACATGCAAAGGGGCTACAACCTTCTGCCGCAGTATGTGTGGAAATTGAAGGTGAAGTATATGAGGAGCATGCGCAGGGCGATGGCCAATTTGACGCCTTTATGAATGCCTTAAAGCGTGTGTACAGCACCATGAAGATAGAATTGCCTAAATTAATAGATTACGCTGTAAGGATACCCCCTGGAAGTAATTCTGATGCGTTATGTGAAACTATTATCACCTGGGATAACCAAGGAAAAGAATATATTACACGTGGACTAGATTCTGATCAAACTGTATCAGCAATTAAAGCCACAGAAAAAATGTTGAATATTATTTAACGTGAGCAATCACGAAGTTGTTAGCTAGTATAGCTGCATTACTGTAGCACTATAGCCACAACAGATTTTAAACTAATGTAAATTAATTATAGCTTAAGTTGTATAGCTTAAGTTTAAAGTCAAAGTACTATTATGAAATTAAATATTGCCTTATTAGCCGGTGACGGAATTGGTCCTGAAGTTATAGATCAAGCAGTAAAAGTATCAGATGCTATTGCAAAAAAATACGGTCATGATTTAAGTTGGACACCAGCATTAACGGGTGCTGCTGCCATTGATGATTGTGGAGAGCCTTACCCAGACAGCACACATAATGTTTGTGTAGCTGCAGATGCCGTACTTTTTGGTGCTATTGGTCACCCTAGATTTGATAACGACCCATCTGCTAAAGTAAGACCAGAACAAGGCTTACTTAAAATGCGTCAGAAATTAGGTTTATTTGCTAATGTAAGACCAACATTTACTTTCCCATCTTTAATAGATAAGTCTCCTTTAAAAAGAGAGCGTATTGAAGGTACAGATTTAATTATTCTACGTGAGCTTACTGGTGGAATTTATTTTGGAGAAAGAGGACGTAAAGATAACGGAAATACAGCTTTTGACACCTGTACTTATACACGTGCTGAAATTACAAGATTGGCTAAAAAAGGATTTGAATTAGCGATGACTCGTGGTAGAAAATTATGCTGTGTAGATAAAGCTAACGTACTAGAATCTTCAAGACTTTGGAGAGAAACGGTACAAGCCATGGAAAAAAATTATCCTGAAGTTACTGTGTCTTATGAATTTGTAGATGCAGTTGCCATGCGTTTAGTGCAATGGCCAAATTCTTACGATGTCATGATTACTGAAAATTTATTTGGAGATATTCTTACAGATGAAGCTTCTGTAATCTCCGGTTCTATGGGCTTGATGCCTTCTGCATCTGTGGGTGAGAAAGCTAGATTGTACGAACCTATTCATGGTTCTTATCCGCAAGCAGCTGGTAAAGACATTGCAAACCCATTGGCAACAGTGCTATCTGCCGCTATGATGTTTGAAGATTTTGGATTAACAGAAGAAGCTAAAGATATTAGAGATGTTGTAAACAAATCACTAGCAGAAGGTATTGTTACTGAAGATTTATCTGAAGGAGCAAAAGCGTATAAAACTAGTGAAGTTGGTGATTGGTTAGCTAAAAACATTTAACACCACCTCTTTTAATTAAAAAAGCCTCTGAAATTAAATTTCAGAGGCTTTTTTCTTATACGAACTTAATGAACAACATTTATGCGTTTACAGCATACATTTTAGCTCTTTGTTCTTTAATATTTTTATCAGACATGTAGTCATCAAAAGATAAATAACGATCAATAGCTCCACTAGGCGTTAATTCTATAATTCTATTTGCCACCGTTTGTGCAAACTCATGATCATGAGTAGTAAATAAAATGGTTCCTTTAAAATTCTTTAAAGAATTGTTGAATGCGGTAATACTTTCAAGATCCAAGTGGTTTGTAGGTTCATCTAACATAAGTACATTAGCACGAATCATCATCATTCTACTTAACATACAGCGAACTTTTTCTCCCCCAGATAACACAGAACATTTTTTTAAGGCTTCTTCACCACTAAACAACATTTTACCTAAGAATCCACGAACATAGACTTCTTCTCGCTCTTCTTCCGTAGTGGCATACTGTCTCAACCAATCAACCAAACTATCATCACTTTCAAAGAAAGAGTGGTTATCTGCTGGTAAGTAAGACTGGTTTGTAGTTATCCCCCATTGAAATTCACCACTAGTTGCAGTTCTATTTCCGTTGATAATTTCATAAAAAGCAGTAGTTGCTCTAGAATCTTTAGAGAATACGGCTACTTTATCTCCTTTTGCAAGGTTAATGTTTACGTCTTTAAATAATAAATCACCATCATCAGAAGTTGCAGAAAGCTTTTCTACATTTAAAATTTGATCTCCCGCTTCACGTTCTCTTTCAAAAATAATCGCTGGATACCTTCTACTTGAAGGCTTAATATCATCAATCTTTAATTTAGAAAGCATTTTTTTACGAGAAGTGGCTTGTTTACTTTTCGCAACGTTTGCGCTAAAACGCATGATAAATTCTTGTAATTCTTTAGCCTTCTCTTCAGACTTTTTATTTTGTTGTGCACGTTGTCTTGCCGCTAACTGGCTACTTTCATACCAGAATGTATAGTTTCCAGAGTATAGATTTAATTTCCCAAAATCTATATCTGCAATGTGCGTACAGACAGAATCTAAAAAGTGACGGTCATGCGAAACTACGATTACCGTATTTTCATAATTTGCTAAGAAATGCTCTAACCAACTGATTGTTTCATAATCCAAGTCGTTGGTAGGCTCATCCATGATCAACACATCAGGATTTCCAAAAAGTGCTTGTGCCAATAATACCCTAACTTTTAATTTAGAATCCATAGCACCCATTGTGGTATAATGCAATTCCTCATTGATACCTAAGTTGGATAATAATGCTGCTGCATCACTATCTGCGTTCCAGCCATTCATTTCTTCGAATTGCACTTGAAGCTCCCCTATTCTATCAGCATTTTTATCATCATAATCGGCATACAATGCATCCATTTCGGTTTTAATAGCCGCTAATGGTTTATTACCCATAACAACAGTTTCTAAAACAGTGATGGCATCATAAGCATTATGGTTCTGCTCTAGAATAGACATACGTTTGGTTGGTTCTAAAGAAACATGACCAGAAGTTGGATCTATTTGACCAGCAATAATTCTTAATAATGTAGACTTCCCTGCGCCATTAGCACCAATAACACCATAACAGTTCCCTTGCGTGAATGAAACGTTCACATCATCAAAAAGAACTCTTTTTCCAAATTGTACCGATAAATTGGATACAGATAACATATACAGTAGTTTAAAATTTGTGCAAAAATAGTTAAAATTTACCCTTAAAACTAGCAATCTTGGGTATGAAATATTGAAGAGATATTGCTAATTATTAATTTTAACGGTGCATTAACAGCATATACTTATTCTCTTTATTAAATTCGCTTCCCTAAGAATTGTTATTATATATGTATAAATATTCTTTTTGTCTCTTATTACTGACTTTAACAGCTTGTTTTTCAGATGATAAAGACTCCCCTACTATTTTTGCAGGAGAAATTATTAATCCTACGAGTCAGACGGTAATCTTGTATAAAGATGATGTTGTCATAGATTCTGCTCAACTAGACATGCACAATAGGTTCACAATTAAGTTAAAGAATCTTGAAGAAGGTTTATATAACTTTAGACATGCGCCTCAATACCAATATGTATATCTATCTAAAGGTGATAGTTTATTAGTCCGTTTAAATACCATCTACTTTGATGAGTCTTTAGTTTTTTCTGGAAAGGGAGAAGAGATTAATAATTTCTTAATTGAGGTGTTTCTAAATTCTGAAGAGGAAGAAACAGCCGTGAATTCTTATTTTAATTTGGACCCCGAGGTCTTTTCTGTTAAAATTGATTCGTTACGAGAAACTAAATTAGCACTACTATCTGAATTACAAAAAGAAGCTGATCTAACGCCCAAATCTATAGAAATGGCAAAAGCCAGTATCGACTATAGCGCTTATATCAATAAAGAAAAATATCCCTTCAAACATTTAAAAAAGAATAGAGATAATCTAATTACAGACATATCAGAAGAGTTTTATGACTACCGCGATGAATTAAATTTTGATAATAAGGACTTAACATTCTTTACTCCTTATTATGATTATATGAAGCGTCATTTTGATAATTTAGCCTTCACTCATTGTGCGGAAGATTGTTCTAACGGCGGGAGAGTGATTAATAATCAACTGCACTTTAACCAACATAAATTAAAACTGATAGACAGTGTTGTAAAAGAAAAGAAGTTAAGAGACAATCTATTTAGAAATGTTGCGATGACCTACTTCTTAAAAGTGCATGACAATGTGGAAAATAATAAAATCTTTTTGGAGAATTTCCACAAACTTTCTAACAATAATAAACATCTAGAAGAAATACACGGCCTGTATGAAAGTGTTCTAAAAATGCAGCCTACACATGAGTTACCCGGTGTAAATGTGATAGATAGTTCTGGTCAATCCGTCTCACTTTCACATCTTGCCTCAGGAAAAGACGATGTTATCTTTTACTTTTGGACAGACAGAAATACAAGACACTTTGGAAATATCACTAAACAAGTGGCTAAGCTAAAAGTATTACATCCTGAAACTAAATTCATAGGAATTAGCTTAAGTAAATTAGATGAGAATTGGAGAAAGATGATTGATTCATCAGATATGGAATATAAAAATCAATACAGAGCAGAAGATGATAATACCTTAAGAAATACGCTCATTATTGACGGACTCAACAAAGCTATATTAGTGAAGGACGGTCTAATTATAGATGCTTATAAAGATATGTACGCACTTTAATACCATTAAGGATTCGATTTTTAATTAGTAATTAATTGCACTCAAGCAAAACAACGTAATTCTAGAGATTAGATGCACACGAATAGAAACAAGAAAGCCGCTAAACAATGTTTAGCGGCTTTCTTTATAGTAAGAGAATCTAATATTTATAAACTAGTTTCCTTTTTTGTAATCTTCTAAAAATTTAGCAAGACCTATATCTGTAAGTGGGTGTTTTAATAAACCTTCAATAGAAGATAAACCACCTGTCATAACATCTGCACCTAATTTAGCACAATCAATAACATGCATTGTATGTCTTACAGAAGCAGCTAATATTTGAGTTTCAAAACCATAGTTATCATAAATCAAACGAATTTCTGCAATAAGGTTTAAACCATCTGTAGAAATATCATCTAAACGACCAATGAACGGAGAAACGTAAGTTGCACCCGCTTTAGCAGCTAATAAAGCCTGCCCAGCAGAGAAAACTAAGGTTACATTGGTTCTGATGCCTTTATCGCTAAAGTATTTACAAGCCTTAACACCATCTTTAATCATTGGTAATTTAACAACGATTTGTTCGTGTAAACTAGCAAGTTCTTCACCTTCCTTGATCATTCCTTCATAATCCGTAGAAATTACCTCTGCAGAAACATCTCCGTCAACAATATTGCAAATGTCTACATAATGTTTTAAAATGTTGTCTCTACCTGTAATTCCTTCTTTTGCCATTAAAGATGGGTTTGTGGTAACACCATCTAAAACACCTAATTCTTGAGCTTCTTTAATTTGAGCAAGATTTGCTGTATCTATAAAAAATTTCATGCTTCTATTTTTAGTATTATTAATTGAAAATCTATGAGTTACAAAGCTACAATTTATAATGGTTTAAGAGTAATTTCTCGTACACTTTATCTGGAAGAATCTTTTTTAATAAAAGAGAGAATTTCTGCATAAAATCGCCCACCTTATAATGTACTTTAGGTTTGGGAGTATTAATGATCTTAAAAACCTTATGCGCCACTTGAATGGGGTTTCCTCCACTATCTACATCATTATTTATAGCTTCTAAGGTAGCTTCATACGGTTTTTGATAGGCTGAATTACTTAGTACTGGCGAATGATACCTTCCGGAAGCAATATTTGTAGCAAAATCTCCTGGAGCTAAATTGGTGATATGTACACCAAAATCTTTGGTTTCCATTCGCATAGCTTCAGTTACTAATTCTAACGCCCCCTTAGAAGCAGAATAAATGCCACGATACGGCAATCCCATATATCCAGCGATGGAGGTTATATTAATAATAAGTCCTGATTTTTGTATGCGCATCTGTGGTAATACAGCCTTCATCACGCGGATCGGCCCATGAAAATTGGTATCAAATGCTTTCGTAATCTCAACGTCCGGAGTTTCTTCTATGGGTCCTGTTATACCAACTCCTGCATTGTTTACCAAAACATCTATCTTTCCTTCCCGTTTTAATAATTCTGTAATAGCATTAGCAATGGTATCTTCTTCTTTGACATCTAATTCTAATAAATTAAAAGCATCAAAGTTAGGATACTTAGCCTTGCTCCTTGTAGTACCGTAAACTTTAAAACCTTTTGACTGCAAAAAAATACCAATAGATTTTCCAATACCAGATGAACCACCAGTAATTAAAACAACTTTTTGTTCCATAAAAAATTTTAATGGATACAAAGAAACGAATAATAATAAGGAGAAAAAAAGGAGGGGTAAAAATTGAAGAAATAAAAAATGGCAAGCTACCTACGTCGCACCGCTACAACCACATACCCTTGCTGCGTTCCCACCCTGGGGGATTCTGCAGGAGCTGGTCGCGTAGGACTTGCCGCTGCAAATATACAATGTTTTAATTTTTTCACAATCATTTTACTTTCTAATTTTAAATAAATACCTTGCCTATAAATAGAATTTATGCTATCTAATTGAAAGCCAAATTCTTGAACATTTAATTTTTAGCAGATCGCTCAAAAAAAATTTAAAAATTACGAAATGAAAACTATTTTTTCAATTACTTCACTCCTATTAATCATCTTTTTAAATGCTTGCGGAAGCAGTAATGCTGTTCCTGCGGATTTATTTGAAATAGAATTAACTGGAAATAAAACAGAATTTCAGCAGAATGCATCTGTTGGCATTGCTGTGAAAAATAGAAAGGGACTAGAAATTGAAAACATATCATATACTATCAATGACAAGCCACTAAAGGTTGAGAATGATCGTATCGTTTTAGATATGCCACATTTGGGTGAGAAAACAATTAAGGCTACCATAACCTATGAAGGTACAGCGGGAGAAATAGAAAAGAATATTAAACTTTTAGCAGAAAAAGGCCCAGAAGTTTATACTTATGAGATAATTAATGAATTTCCTCACGACCAAAAAGCGTTTACACAAGGATTAGAATTTTATAAAGACACTCTTTATGAGAGCACAGGAAGAAAAGGACAATCATACCTAAGAAAAATTGATTTTAAAACTGGCAAAGTTTTTAAGCAAATAGACTTGGATGCACAATATTTTGGAGAAGGACTTACCATCCTTAATGATAAAATTTATATGCTTACCTGGCAAAGTGGCTTAGGCTTTATCTACGATGCTAATACCTTAGAGAAGATAGATAGTTTTCAATATGGTGCTAGCAAAGAAGGTTGGGGATTAACCAACGATGGGAAACAATTATACAAGAGTGATGGTAGTGAAAAAATATGGCTACTTAATCCTGAGACTCTAGTAGAAGAAGATCATATAGAAACAGTCACCAACAAATCTATTTTTAATAAAACAAATGAGTTAGAATATGTAGACGGACTCATTTATGCCAATGTATGGCAAAAAGAAAGTATGATGATTATTGATGCTGTTAGTGGTGCAATTATTGGAGTAATTAACTTTGGTGGATTAAAAGATAAAGTAACGAAACATCCGGATTTAGATGTTTTAAACGGAGTGGCTTATAATCCTAAAAGAGCAACATTCTTTGTCACTGGAAAAAATTGGGATAAATTGTTTGAAGTGAAAATAATTAAAAAATAATGCCAAAATCTTTTCATAAAACCATACAAGTTACCCAAGATGATTTGGATGACTTACACCATGTAAATAATGTGCGTTATGTACAGTGGATTCAAGATATTGCCAAGGAACATTGGCGAGAAAAAGCTCCAAAAGAGCTCTTAGAACAAAGTATTTGGGTGGTTAAAAGTCATTTTATAGAATATAAAAGAGCTGCCGTACTGGATGATATTATTGACATAAAAACCTATATAAAAGAATCAAAGGGAGCTCTTTCTATCCGGATGGTAGAAATGCACGACCAGAAGACAAAACAACTGCTTTTAAAATCTAAAACAGAATGGGTGTTACTCGATTCTCAAAGCAATAGACCTATTAGAGTTTCAGATGATATTATTGCCATTTTTAAGTAAATTACAGCAATGACAACAAATAAACTCAAAATCTTATTTTTTTTTATACTCTTCGCTTTTGTGTGGCTAGGCAGTTCTTGTCGAAAAGATTTTGACTATGAAGATAGTACTGGTAATTTATCTTTTTCTAAGGATACTATTTTCCTAGATACCGTTTTTACCAATATTGGTAGTAGTACCTATGCTTTAAAAGTGTACAACACTACTGACAAAGACCTACAGATACCCTCCATCACCTTAGAAAATGGAATAGAGAGCTTCTATAGGATTAATGTAGACGGACAAGCAGGAACTAGTTTTCTAAACACTCCGCTATTAGCAAAGGATAGTTTATATATTTTTATAGAAACCACCGTTGATATTTCTACCACAAATCAAACAGCGTTTTTATACCTAGATGCAATACGTTTTGATACAGGTATACATGAGCAAAAGATTCCTTTAGTCACGCTTGTTAAAGACGCCATTTTTTTATTTCCATCTGATATAAATCAGAATGCTTTAGAATTAGGCACTACGGATAATGGTGAAGAAATAGAAGTCACCGGTTTTGAGCTTAGTGACGATCAATTAAATTTCAATAACGAAAAGGCCTATGTAATCTATGGATATGCAACCGTTCCCAAAAATAAAACACTAAATATCGCAGCAGGTGCCCGAGTATATTTTCATGAAAATTCTGGGATTTACCTACAAGAAAGTAGTAATATAATCATTCAGGGACAAAAAAGTAGTGATGCGATAGCCTTAGAAAATGAGGTTATTTTTGAAGGCGACCGCTTAGAACCAGCCTATGCAAATACCTCTGGGCAGTGGGGTACTATTTGGTTTGATGAAAATAGTGTTGCAAATGAATTAAATTATTTAACCATTAAAAATGCGACCATTGGTTTAGCGGTCCATGGAAATGCAAGCACCGTCACGACAAACTTAACCCTAAAAAACACTCAGATCTACAATAGTTCATCGGTAAATTTATGGACCATAGGTGCATCTATATCTGCAGAAAATGTGGTGATGGCCAATGCAGGTGGTTCCTCTGTAAACATTAAAGGCGGTAGCACTATAAGCTTCATTCATAGCACGATAGCCAATTACTGGACTAGTGGTAGTAGATTGGGTCCAGCACTACAAATTACAAATGATACCGACCAAAAAACAACGGCTACATTTGGAAACTGTATTATTACAGGAAATAGTACCACAGAATTATCCATCGCCAGTTTTAATACAAATACTGATGCTTTAGAGTTTCAGTTTACCAATTCTATGATCACCATCAACGCTGAAAATTTCACAGGAAATCCATGGTATGATTTTCAAAATGAAACCCTTTATAAAAACATCATGTTAAATGAAGAAGCTGCCTTTGTAGATCCTATCAAAAACATATTCGCATTAACAGCTACTTCTTTTGCTTTAGATAAAGGAGACGTGGTGCTTGCAACTCAAGTGCCGCTAGATATTAACGACATAGATCGGACTACCTTACCGAGCCTTGGTGCCTACCAGTACACTCCTGAATAGATTATGAATAGCTAACTAAAAAGAGCTATTTACTAGCATTTTCGAATGAAAACCCTTGAAAGTCAAAGGTTTTCATGCAGTCTATTGTTCTCAACATATGGTAATTTGCAAGCTAATTTAGTATCCTATGGAATACAGCTATGCCATCATAAATTCCGATAGTACCTTTAGCCATACCCTCAGAACACAATTAGCTAACTTCAAAGAGTTTAACTGTGCTGGTGTTGCAGAGCATTCTTCAGAAGGCCTAAACATTATATTAAAAGAATCTCCCGAAGTTATATTTATCAACCTAAATCAGAAAGCAGAAACCTGTTTTATGATGGTCTTAGAATTACATCAATATCTAAAACATCTTCCCGTGATTATTGGTATATCAAAAAGTAAAGAATATGCTTATGACGCTATTAAAAATGGCTTCTTTGATTATTGGTTACAACCTTTAAATGAATTTGATATTCGTAAATCTGTTCTAAAATTACAGAAGAGAGATTTTAGCTCGCAATGCACGAACACCACCTTATGTTTAAAATCTTATAAAGATTATCGATATATAAGTACTAATGAAATTCTGTACCTAAAAGCAGACAACAATACCACCGATGTTTTCATGAAAGATGGCTCTATCATTAGCGCTTTTAAAACTCTAAAAACATTTGAAGATAGATTACCTGCAAGCTTTATGAGAATTCACCAAAGTTATATTCTTAATACGACGTACATTTCTAGAATTAACTATGGTAAATCAACCTGCACCATAAAGAACAACAGTACCACACTCCCCTTCTCAAAATCATACAAATCAAATATAGACGAAGTAAAGAAAATACTAACCAAAAGTACTATTACCACGTTTAATTAAGTAAATTCTTACAAAATTTAGATAGATACTCACAGATATTAGGGAAATACACCAAGAAATGATACTGTTCTATAAATAGTACTACCGCGCTATACTTTTGATTTCAAATTAAGTAACCAATTTAAATCAAAATATTATGAAAAAGTTAGTAGCAGTATTCGCAGTAGTAGTTTTAAGTTTAGGAATGTTCTCTTGTACTTCTGAAGCCAGTCAAGATGAGGATCAATTATATGTAAATTCACCCGTTGCATGCGATGATTGTGGAGAAGTAGTAACAAAAGGTAATTAAGTAGCGATTATAACCATAATAGAAGCTTTAAATAAAAATTTATTTAAAGCTTTTTTTTATCTTGTCCATTCAATTATTTTAATGCGAACAGGCAAGATTACATACCTATATATTTCTATATGCACACTTGCAGCGCTGCTTCTTTTTTCTTGCGCTCAAAATGATAATTCTTCGAAAGAAACCAGTAGTTCTAAAATTGTTCAAGATTCTTTAGCAATCCTCGTTAACAGTAGCTCAGATACAAATCTTAATATTGAGGAAAGAAAGCAAATAGTCCAAGAAGCTTTTGATAAAGTTAATTTACTACGAATTGATTCTATCAAGTTAAAACATTTAACTATCCTATCTTTTAATTCCGTTCAGTTAAAAGATTCCGTATTTTTTAGAACAATTAATAAAGAAACAATTTCATTAGCACAAAAGGAAAAAGATTCTGTGGCCATGGCAGAAGCCTATTGGGATTTGGGTATATTTTTAGATAACACTAAATTAATAGATAGTACTTACTATTATTATAATGAAGCATTAGCTATATATTCAAAACAGAATAATCAAAAGAAAATGGCTTTTCTTTTTAATTCGATTAGTACCATTCAACGAAAATTAGGAGACTATGCCGGTGCTGAGCAAACGACCATAAAAGCGTTAGAAATATTCAAAGAATCTAAGAATTATTTGGGGATGTCTAATAGCTATAATAGTTTAGGATCTATAACCCATTCCTTAGGTGATATAGAAAAAGCCATTGAGTACTATAAAATAGCCAGTAGTTACTTAGACTCCTTACCCACAGATAAATCCTATAACCAAATTTTTATTACTAATAATATAGGGGTCTCTAATATGCTGTTAAACCAGTATACAGAAGCAGAAAATAGTTTTGAAAAAGTAGTCACTTTTAAAAATTTAAGAACCATAAATCCTGAATTTTTAGCAAAAGCTATGGTTAATTTGGCTAATGCTAAAAAGAAACTATTTAGTAAAGAGGATTTAGAACCACAGTATTTAGCCGCTATTGAAATCACTAAAGAATACGATAACACTTTTAGTGAAGCAACTTCTACAGGTCACTATGCACAATATCTAGCGTATATAAAAGATACAATAAAAGCTGTAAAAGTGGCTAAAAATGCTCTGGAATTATCTGAAAAGGCAGAAAATTTTGAGAGCTTACTTAGAACGCTAAATTTCCTAACATTAGTAGATAAAAAAAATGCATCTACCTACGCTCAAGAATATTTTGTTATTGATAAAAAGTTAAAAGAAGACGAACGAAAACTACGGGACAAATTTGCCCGAATTCGTTTTCAAACAGATGAATTTATTGAACGTAATGAACTTTTAGCCAAACAAAATGAATTATTGACTCGTGAAAAACGCTTATGGAGCGCCCTGGCTATACTAGGTTTAATTGGAATTGCAGCTATTTTGATTATTGTTATACAACGGATTAAGAATAACAATCTTCGTTTTAAGCAACAACAGCAAGAGAGTAATCTTGAAATATTTAATTTATTATTGTTACAACAGAGTAAATTTGATGAAGGAAAAAAAATAGAACAAGAACGCATTTCACAAGAATTGCATGACGGCTTTTTAAACAAAATCTTAGGAATACGCTTGGTATTGTTAGGACTCAATAAAAGACAAGATGAGACGTCTATAGCTCAAAGAGCAGAAGTTATCACAGAATTAGCGGAGCTGTCTGAAGAAATTAGAAGTATTTCTCATGAGTTAAATGAAGCCGCTTTCCAGAAAATGCAGAACTTTATTGAGGCTATTAAATCATTGATAAAAACCTTTCAAACCGCTTCGGAAACACTTAAATATTCCTTCAAATTTAATACAGATTTAGATTGGGATAGTCTTAATAGTACTTTAAAAATTAATCTATATAGAATTGTTCAAGAAAGTATACAAAACTGTATTAAACATGCTGAAGCAAGTACTATTTTCGTTAATTTTGATGTAGAAGATAATTTTTTAATGGTAACCATTGAAGATAATGGTAAAGGTTTTGATAGTAAAAAATCTAAAAAAGGAATCGGATTCCGAAATATTTCTTCAAGATTAGAAAAAGTAAACGGTACATTACGTGTAGATAGTACTATCGGTAACGGAACAAAATTAATGATAAGAGTTCCGTACCTGAATGACATTGATAAAATAGCATAGCTTAAAATAGTGATTGAATGAAGACCCTAAAAATCTTAGCCGTAGATGATCATCAAATGACGATGATAGGATACAAATATATACTTGAAGATGCAGAATTTGAAGATTTCACTGTAGCGATGGAAATGGCAACTACCTTTGAAGAAGGTAAACAGAAAATAGAACAATCTGTTACCAACTCAGACCTCTTTGATTTAATTTTGTTAGACATTCAACTTTCTCCCGTCGTAGATGGTGTGCCAAGTACAGGGCAAGATTTAGGTGTTATTGCGCGAAATATTTCCCCTACTTCTAAAATTGTATTTTTATCTTCTTTCAGTGATAATTATAGAATCAATAGTATTCTTAGAACTGTAAACCCGGAAGGTTATATGGTGAAAACTGAAATTAATGAAATAGTATTAAAGGAAATGGTAGAAACTGTTCTCTCTTCTCCTCCTTATTATACTAAAAAAGCATTGATTGCTATTCGAAACAAAATGTCCACCAATATTCATTTAGATGATACTGACATTAAAATTTTGTACTATCTATCTGTAGGTACGCGCACGAAAGATATGGGAGACTATGTACCCCTTTCTATTAGCGCCATTGAAAACAGAAAGCGTCAAATTAAAGAAATTTTTGGTGTAGAGAATGAAAATGATAATGCGCTCATCGCTTCAGCTAAAGAAAAAGGATTTATTTAATTTAAAAAATCCAAAATTACCACTTCTTAAGTAGCTTGTATTCAAATAATTACATAAAAATAAATGAAAACCTTTGAAAGTCAAAGGTTTTCGTGCAGTCTAGACTTTAAATTATAGATTAATTTTGATTGTAATTGTTTACAAAGAGAAGAATGTCATCTAAAAATAATAAACCTCGAAAAAAAATTAGGACTTTCGAATCCGAGGATAATACTATTCTTGGTTTGAAAACCTTTTTATTGAAAATTGAAAAAGATTTCTTTTGTAAAGTTTCTATCGTTAATCAAGATAGTTTTATCACAACAAACGATTTAGTTTTAGACGTAAGTTTCAATTTTAATTTAAGTGAAGGACTTTCTATATTAGCCTTAGGAAAATTAGATGGTCAAGATTTAATGCTTCAAAACGAAAAAGATTCGTTTTTTCAGAAAGCATTTCAAAAATTGAGAATAGCTTCAAATAATTTGTTTGACATCAAAGAATTGAATTTAATTTTCAAAGACTCGACAATAGTTGTTTATCGCATTTTTGAAAACAGTATTGCTTTAGAATTGAACAAGATTATAATAGAATTACATAAAAGTTACACATATTTCACCAAAGGATTAACGCAATTACCTTATGAAATTCATGTGCCTATATTAGAGAATAGTAATTTTTACACTAAAAGTGCGTTAGTAAATAATAACACAAAAGAAGAGAACCAAAAGAGTTATTATAGTTTTTGGGGCTTGTATTTTGACTGCAAAGTAGATAGTGATATTTACGATGCTCAAGGAAAAGAAATTATATATGGTAAATTAACCATGTTAGAATAATACCTAGGGCTTAAGTCACATTGTAAAAGTATGCGCTGTAGTGTATTTGGACCAATAGATTTTCGGGGACTAGTGTTTTTTAGTTTGAAACCTAAAAGAAAAGCCATTGAATTAATTTTCAATGGCTTTTTGATTATAGGTATATCTTATTTAGCACGCATAGAAAAGTTCTCTAGTGCTCATTAACGCATTTACTTTGGTTCTCACGGCTTCTATAACGTCATCATTATCAGCATTCATTAAAACTTCATCAATAAATTCAACAATTGTAGACATATCATCTTCTTTCAATCCTCTTGTTGTAATGGCAGCAGTTCCAAAACGGATACCAGAAGTAATAAATGGTGATTTATCATCAAAAGGAACCATATTTTTATTTGCTGTTATATCTGCTTTAACAAGAGTGTTTTCAGCATCTTTACCTGTAATATCTTTATTTCTAAGGTCAATTAACATCATATGATTATCTGTACCTCCAGAAATAATTTCATATCCTTTCTTAACGAAAGCTTTTGCCATAGCATCAGCATTTTTCTTTACCTGTAAGATGTATGTTAAATACTCATCTGTTAAAGCCTCACCAAAAGCAATTGCCTTAGCTGCAATAATATGCTCTAATGGTCCGCCTTGATTTCCTGGGAAAACTGCTAAATCTAGTAAAGCTGACATTTTTCTAAGGCTACCATTTTTCAATTTAATTCCGAAAGGATTATCAAAATCTTTACCCATTAATATTAATCCACCTCTTGGACCTCTTAATGTTTTATGCGTTGTAGTAGTAACAATATGACAATGAGGAATCGGGTCATTTAAAATACCTTTAGCAATTAAGCCAGAAGGGTGAGAAATATCTGCCAATAAAAGTGCCCCAACACTATCAGCTATTACTCTAAAACGTTCAAAATCTATATCTCTAGAATATGCAGAAGCACCAGCAATAATCATTTTTGGTTTTTCTTTTTCTGCTATTTCCTGAATTTTATCATAATTTAAAACTCCAGTTTCCTTTTCAACACCATAAAATACAGGATTGTATATTCTACCTGAAAAATTTACAGGAGATCCATGTGTTAAATGCCCGCCATGAGAAAGATCAAATCCTAGAATAGTATCTCCAGGTTTTAAACAAGCATGGTAAACTGAAGCATTAGCTTGTGAACCCGAATGGGGCTGCACATTTGCATATTCTGCACCGAATAATTGCTTAGCTCTGTCAATCGCAATTTGTTCTACAACATCAACAACCTCACAACCGCCGTAATAACGTTTGCCTGGATAGCCTTCAGCATATTTATTCGTTAACACAGAACCTGCCGCTTCCATTACTTGAGCACTTACAAAGTTCTCAGAAGCAATAAGTTCTATTCCATTAATTTGGCGCTGTTTTTCTTCAGCAATTAGTTCAAAAATTTGATTGTCGCGTTGCATAATAAAATAAACTGTTAAATTGAGTTGCAAAAATACGAATTGACCGTCGTTAATTGGAAGAAAATAATATATTTGATTCCAGAACTTATTAAACATCAATTAACAATTTAGATATGCCTATAAAAACGAATGATCCTAATAAAAAAACATGGATTCCGGTACCAGCTAATTCTGACTTTCCAATTCAAAATATTCCTTTTGGTGTCTTTTTGACTAGAGATGACGTCATAACTATTGGTACTCGAATAGGGAACCATGCTATAGATTTAGGAGCATTGCATCAGTTAGGCTATTTTAAAGATATACCGTTAACGGATGATATTTTTTTACAAGACACCTTGAATGACTTTATCTCAGACGGACAAAAAACATGGCGTTTGGTAAGAAATCGTATTTCAGATATTTTTGATACCGATAATGCTTCCTTAAGAGATAATGAAGAACATAAAAAAGTAGTTCTTTTTACTATGGAAGAGATTGAAATGCAGTTGCCTGTACAGATTGGTGATTACACAGATTTCTACTCTAGTAAAGAACACGCTACTAATGTGGGAACCATGTTCAGGGACCCTAATAACGCGCTATTGCCCAATTGGCTGCATATTCCAGTGGGGTATCATGGAAGAAGTTCTTCCATTGTAACTAGCGGTACTCCGGTTAGAAGACCTATGGGGCAAACTATGCCTGCAGGAGCGGAAACTCCAGTTTTTGGCCCATCTAAATTGGTAGATTTTGAATTAGAAATGGCTTTTATAACCACAGATGCAAATGTTTTAGGAGAACCTATTCCCGTAGATGAGGCAGAAGATTATATTTTTGGAATGGTACTTTTTAATGATTGGAGTGCTAGAGATATTCAAAAATGGGAGTATGTACCATTAGGTCCGTTTTTAGCTAAAAACTTTGCATCATCTATCTCTCCATGGATTGTAACAATGGATGCCTTACAACCGTTTAAAGTAGAAAGCCCAGAACAAGAGCCAAAGCCACTACCCTATTTACTACAGGAAAAAGGAAACAAGAGCTATGATATTCAATTAGAAGTAGATATTTTACCAGAGAACAGTACTCCTACAACGGTTACTAAGTCTAATTTTAAATATATGTATTGGACCATGTCCCAGCAGTTAGCACACCATACTATTAATGGTTGTAATGTGAATAGTGGTGACATGATGGGTAGTGGTACCATTTCTGGGCCAACACCAGATTCATATGGCTCTATGTTAGAATTAAGCTGGGGTGGTAAGCAAGAAGTGAAATTAAATGATGGTGCTACCAGAAAATTTATAGAAGATAATGACACGGTAATCATCAAAGGATATTGTCAAAAAGATAATATTCGAATTGGTTTTGGAGAAGTATCTACAAAATTATTACCGGTATATCAACCTAAAAAAAAGCAGTAACCATTTAGGCTTATTAGCATTTTTGTATACTAGAAGTGAATGGTTTTCGTTTTCATATTAAATTATGGCACGGCTATTGGAAATAGTTCCAAGAAACCCATAAATAATATATTATGAAAAAATTTCTACTCGCAACCAGTATTCTTTTTTTTATATCCTGTGGGGGTGTAAAAAAAACACAAGAAGCTTTGAACTCCGGAAATTATGATGCAGCAATTAATAAGGCTCTGAATAATTTAGTGGATAATAAAACTAAAAAAGGAAATCAACCTTATGTATTATTATTGGAGGAAGCCTTTAAGAAAAACACGGCTAGAGAATTAAAGCAAATTGCGTTTCTTCAAAAAAGTAATAATGCTGCCAATTATGAGCAAATTTATAATAGCTACGTAAACTTAAAACAAATTGAAGAACGCATTAAGCCTTTATTACCTTTAATGATTTACGAGGAAGATCGTGAAGCTAAATTTTCTTTTAGTGATTATGATACTAAGATAATTAATACAAAAAATCAATTATCAGATTATTTGTATGCCAATGCATCGGCGCTTTTAGAGCAGTCTACAGCTAAAAATGATTATAGAAAAGCATATAATGATTTGTTGTATTTGGAAGAGCTAAACCCTGGATATAAAGATACTAATCTTAAAATTCAAGAAGCACATCAAAAAGGGATAGACTATGTTCAGGTTCGTTTATTTAATGATACAGAACAAATCATTCCAAGTAGATTGGAAGAAGATTTACTAAACTTCAATACGTTTGGTTTAAATAATTTATGGACAGAATACCATACTAATGCTATAAAGAGCATTCAATATGATTATGAGATGGATGTGGTTTTTAAAAATATTTCTATTTCACCAGAGCAGATTAAAGAAAGACAAATAAGCAAAGAGAAGCAAATTCTTGATGGCTACACCTATGCCGTAGATCGTAGTGGAAATCAAGTAAAAGATAGTTTAGGAAATAAAATTAAGATCGATAAATTTAAAACTGTAAAATGTGATTTTTATCAGTTTACGCAATCTAAATCGGCACAAGTAGTTGGTCAAGTTAATTTTTTAGATTTAAAAACAAAACAGCAAATAAATACGTATCCATTAGCTAGTCAGTTTCTTTTTGAACACAATTATGCCAACTATAGTGGAGATAAATTGGCTTTAGACAATGATCTTATTTCTATGTTAAGCTTAGCGGCAGTACCCTTCCCTACTAATGAACAAATGGTTTATGATGCCGGCGAAGATTTAAAAGCTAACCTAAAAGGGATTATCACAAGACATCAATTTAATTAGACATTATAGTCTACTAAAAAAGCCCTCAGTTGAAATAACAACTGAGGGCTTTTTTAGTATTAAAATATTCTTATTAAATAAATTTCTCTAGTGCCATATCATTTATACTCCCATGAGAGGCATCTGCAACGGCTACGCCATTTTTGATAACCATTAATTGTGGAGATTGATGTATTACTTGAAACTTATACCCTGTTTCATTAGAAACTTCTCTATTACTCAATAAATCCAAATAATATAAATCGGCCTGGTTTTTATCTAAATTATAGGTATTCTTAAAGGTATTCATCACCATGCGGCTAATCCCACAAGTGGTAGAATGTTTAAAAATAATTTGCGGTTTTGTTTTAGATTTCTCCTTTATTTCTTCTAATTGATCTAATGAAGCCAATACAATCCATGGCAATTCTGCTTTTTCTTCTCTAGGTGTTGCTTCTTTATTATTTCCAAATAGACTATCAAATAATCCCATATATCCTTAATTTTATATAGTCAGTCGTAAGGGGTTAACAACCTTACAAACTGCCGTATTGTCTTGTTAAATTACTTTTTTACCGTCAAAATGACATTTATCATTTCTTGGTAAGAAATTTGATTTTATCTTGTAAAAGTAGTCAATAACCTAAAATAACAATATATGAATATAAATAATTTCACCACAAAATCGCAGGAAGCAGTGCAACTCGCTCAGCAACTCGCGCAGGAAATGGGACATCAACAAATTGAAAACGAACATATTTTCAAGGCTATTAGCCAAGTTGATGAAAATGTAACTCCCTTTATTTTGAAGAAACTGAACGTCAATACCGATTTGCTTTTTCAGATGGTAGACAAGCAGTTAGAAAGTTTACCTAAAGTAACGGGAGGAGATTTAGTATTTTCCCGTGAAACAGGAAAGACGTTGAACGATGCGTCTTCTATTGCTAAAGTTATGGAAGATGAATATGTATCTATTGAACATTTGCTATTAGCAATCTTTAATTCTAAAAGCAAGATTGGTCAGATTTTAAAGGATCAAGGAGTCAGTGAGAAAAACTTTAAAGCGGCCATACAAGAATTGCGTAAAGGCGGTAAAGTGACTTCTCAGGGTGCAGAAGATACTTATAATTCTTTAAACAAGTATGCAAAAAATTTAAATGATTTAGCCGATAAAGGAAAATTAGATCCTGTCATTGGGCGTGATGAAGAAATACGAAGAGTACTTCAAATCTTATCCCGTAGAACAAAAAATAATCCTATGTTGGTGGGTGAGCCAGGTGTTGGTAAAACCGCTATCGCTGAAGGCTTAGCACGTCGAATTGTTCAGGGAGACGTGCCCGAAAATTTGAAGGATAAAGTCATTTATTCTTTAGACATGGGGGCTCTAATTGCTGGTGCAAAATACAAAGGTGAATTCGAGGAACGATTAAAGGCGGTTATTAAAGAAGTAACCACTTCTGATGGTAGCATCGTTTTATTCATTGATGAAATTCACACGCTGGTAGGTGCTGGTGGTGGTGATGGCGCAATGGATGCCGCAAATATTTTGAAACCAGCCTTAGCCAGAGGTGAACTTAGAGCCATTGGAGCAACTACGCTTGATGAATATCAAAAATATTTTGAAAAAGATAAAGCGTTAGAACGTAGATTTCAAAAAATTGTCGTGGATGAGCCAGATACCGAAAGTGCTATTTCTATTCTTCGTGGTATAAAAGATAAATATGAAGCACACCATAAAGTACGTATCAAAGATGAGGCTGTAATTGCTGCTGTGGAATTATCCCAACGTTATATTACCAATCGTTTTCTACCAGACAAGGCTATTGATTTGATTGATGAAGCTGCAGCAAAATTACGCATGGAAATCAATTCTAAACCAGAAGAATTAGATGTTTTAGATCGTAAGATCATGCAATTAGAGATTGAAGTTGAAGCTATTAAACGTGAAAATGATAAAACTAAGTTGCAGGCTTTAAATCTAGATTTAGCCAATATCAAAGAAGAACGTAATGAGATTTTTGCGAAATGGGAAAGTGAAAAAACGGTTGTAGATGATATCCAGAAAACAAAACAGGATATTGAAGATTTTAAGCTTGAAGCGGAGCGTGCAGAGCGTAATGGTGATTATGGTAAAGTAGCAGAGTTACGCTACGGTAAGATAAAAGATGCTCAAGAAAAGTTAGAAAGCCTACAACATGTTTTAGAAGAGCAACAGCTGGGAGATACCATGATTAAAGAGGAGGTCACCAGTGAAGATATCGCTCAAGTAGTAGCTAAGTGGACAGGCATACCTGTTACAAAAATGTTACAGAGTGAACGCGAAAAATTGTTACAACTAGAAGAGGTACTGCACAAACGAGTTGTGGGGCAAGAAGAAGCTATAGAAGCGGTTTCTGATGCTATACGTCGTAGCAGAGCTGGTTTACAAGATACCAAACGCCCTATTGGTTCCTTTCTATTTTTAGGAACAACAGGCGTTGGTAAAACAGAGCTGGCAAAAACATTAGCTACCTATTTGTTTGATGATGAAAGCGCAATGACGCGAATAGATATGAGTGAGTATCAAGAGCGTCATTCGGTAAGTAGATTGGTTGGAGCACCTCCAGGATATGTAGGCTATGATGAAGGAGGACAATTAACAGAAGCAGTACGCCGTAGACCGTATTCAGTCATACTATTAGATGAGATAGAAAAAGCACATCCAGATACCTTCAATATATTATTACAAGTACTGGATGAGGGTAGGCTTACAGATAATAAAGGTCGCGTGGCAGATTTTAAGAATACGATTATCATTATGACCAGTAATATGGGTAGCCATATTATTCAGGAGAAGTTTGAATCAAATCCTGATACCTACAGTGCTACAGAAGCAGCGCGCGTAGAAGTTTTAGGGCTATTGAAAAAATCTATTCGACCTGAGTTTTTAAATCGTATTGATGATATTATCATGTTTACGCCATTAAGTAAAGAAGATATCACTAAGATTGTTCGTTTACAGTTAAATGGATTGAAGAGGATGTTGTCTAAGCAAAATATTACTATTGATGCTACAGATGAAACCATTAACTATCTTGCTGAAAAAGGATATGATCCTCAATACGGTGCGCGTCCTATAAAACGTGTTATTCAGAAAGAAGTATTGAACACGCTTTCTAAGGAAATATTAGCTGGAAATATCACCACAGATAGTGTTGTACTCATTGATTCTTTTAACGATCAATTGGTATTTAGAAACCAAGAAGAACTGGCGTAACATTTGTTTAAAATAGATTTATAGAAACATCCTTTTATTTAAGAGATAAAAGGATGTTTTTTTTGTTATTTAACATACCGCACAGTATATAATTTTTTATATTCGTATAAAATAGCTTTTATATGACAACCAAAGCCGAAAGAACTACTGTATATATTGTAGAGACTGTAGCGCCCATATTTAATAAATTAGGGTATGTTGGTACGAGTATGAGCGATCTAACCGAAGCAACAGGATTAACAAAGGGTGCGTTATATGGCAATTTTGAGAATAAAGAAGCGCTAGCCATAGCCGCTTTTGAATACAATAGTAAATTACTTCTTGATGCTATTGATGTACAGATTAATTCTGAAGGTACCGCTTTAGAAAAACTAGCTACCTTATTAGACTTTTACAGACATTATGATGAGTTTACCTTACCTATGGGAGGTTGCCCCGTTTTAAATGTTGGGGTAGATGCTAAGCATAACAATAAACTATTGGCCGCTGCAGCGAAAGAAGTTGCTAAAACTATAGAAGGCAAAATAGCCTTGACTTTAGAAAATGGAATTAATGCTGCCGAAATTAAACTTCCTGTAACCCCTCTTCAATTTGCTAAGCAATTATATACCATGATACAAGGAGCTATTGCCATGGCCACTATAACAGAAGATAGAAAGTATTTATTAAACACCATCACCTACTTGGAGTATCTTATTTCAAATGAAATTAAAAAGTAGCTTATTTAAATGCTAGGCGTTTAATTTTATTTTTGATAGCATGTTTTTTGCGGTTTATTAATATCCCCACTGCGATAAGTACGCCCATTCCTGCCAAAACAGCCCCTACAATACTTGCCGAAGTTATCCCGTACCCCATTGCAATAGGTAATCCTGCCAAGTAAGCTCCCGAAGCATTCCCCATATTAAAAGCACTCTGGTTCATAGAAGAGCCTAACATTTCAGATCCTTTAGAGGCATTAATAATCGCCATTTGTATCGGGGTAGCCACCGTAAAAGAAATAATACCAATAACAAAGGTAAGTACCAATATGGCTATAGGATTTTGAGCAACAACCGTATTAATAAGCAACACTAAAGACATCATTCCCAAACTCAGAATTATAGCTTTCATAGGACTAAACTTTTCTGCCATTTTAGCTCCCACAAAATTCCCAACGACCATTCCTAAACCTGCTAATATCATAGCGTAACCCACCATACTCTCTGGATAACCAGAAACATTTGTGATTAATGGAGCTATGTAACTGTACCATGCAAAAAAACCTCCTGTACCCACTGTTGTTAATAAAATAAGCACCCAAAGTTCTATTCTTTTAAAGACTTGCAAATCTTTTCGCAATCCTTCGGTAGATGATTTAGGAAATGCAGGCATCCAAAAATAGACGCTTGACATTGCTAAAATTCCAATTATCCCCACTAACATAAAGGAAAGGTTCCAACTAAAATGATGGCCCAAATAGGTTCCCAGCGGAACACCTAGAACATTGGCTAAGGTTAATCCAGAAAACATGATAGCCATACCTTGAGCAGATTTCCCTTTTGGTACTAATTTTCCAGCGACTACGGCGCCAATACCGAAAAATGCTCCATGAGGAAGCCCTGATAAGAACCTAAAAACTAAAAGACTTGTATAATTTTCAGCAAAAGCCGATAATGTGTTAAACACGGTAAACCATAACATTAGGGCTAATAAAACTTTATGTGCAGACCATTTACTTCCTAAGCCTGTTAAAAGTGGAGCCCCTACCACTACTCCTAATGCATAAGCGGCTATAAAATGTCCTGCTTGTGGAATGGTAATTTGTAAAGCTGTGGCAACATCGGGTAAGATTCCCATAATCACAAACTCTGTCATTCCTATTCCAAATCCTCCAATAGCCAAGGCCAATAGTGCTTTTTTATTTGATTTTATCGCATCCATACGCTTCTGCATTTTAATAATCAACAACCATTTTTAATTGTAAAAAATAACAATTAAGCCAACAAAGGTAGAACCAATAAACAGTATATTTCTATGTTTAATTACCATATTTATGTTAATTATTCACCTCCGAATAGCGCTACACATTTTCATTTTTCTACAATTCAGGTTGTAAATTGTACAACTCAGAATATCATTTTCTTTTAAAAATCATGATCTATTCATCTTTACAGTATCAACCAAAAGACAGAACAATCATGAAAATTAGAGTATTTACAATTTTATTACTGCTACACCTCAATGTTATAGCACAGAAAACCATCACAGGAAAAGTCATTGATCACCAAGGTGTGCCTGTAATGGGCGCAAATGTGTACTTAGAAGGTACGTATGATGGTACAGCAACAAATGAAAATGGTATATTCTCTTTTCTAACAGAAGAAACTGGAATACATACTTTAGTTATCTCCTCTATTTCTTATGAAACATATACCAAATCTTCTGATGTAACTGCATTTAAAAACTTTACGGTAAAACTGCGGGATGATGTAAATGCGTTAGATGCCGTAACTGTAAATGCAGGAACTTTTAAAGCGGGTGACAACGCGAAGGTTACCGCATTAAAGCCCTTAGATATTGTTACTACTGCTGGCGCACTAGGCGATGTAATGGGAGCTTTACAAACCCTAGCAGGAACCACTACCGTTGCTGAAGATGGTCGATTATTTGTGCGTGGTGGTGATGCCGAAGAAACCCAAATTTTCGTAGATGGGATGCGTGTATTTACCCCCTACGCTCCTTCTGCGAATAATATTCCTACCAGGGGTAGATTGTCTCCTTTTTTGTTTAGAGGGATTACATTTTCTACTGGTGGATATTCTGCAGAATATGGCCAAGCACTATCGAGTGTTCTTTTGCTAAGTAGTATAGACGAGCCCCTAGAAGAAAAAACAGAATTATCTTTAATGACAGTTGGTCTAGGAGTTGGTAATACCCAAAAATGGAAAGCTAATTCTTTGAGTATAAATGCTTCATATATGAATTTAGAACCATACCAAGCAGTATTTCCCGGGAATAATATTTGGCATGCACCCATAGAAACTTTAGGAGGAGAAGCAGTATATCGACATAAATTTAAAAACGATGGTTTGTTAAAAGTATATGGTGCATATAGTGCCCTAAGTTTTGATCTTACACAAGAGGACATCAATGAACCTTTAGGCCTTAGATTTGCATTAGAGAATAGAAATTTATATATCAATACTTCGTATAAAGATTTTTTAGACAAAGATTGGAGTATTCAAACAGGTGTATCATTCTCTAATGACGAGTCTAAATTAAAATTTAGTGATGCTGATGTTACCGATATAGAGAATTCTGCTCATTTTAAATTAGTTCTCAATAAATATTTCTCTAGGAGGTACAAATTGAACTTTGGTGCAGAATACTTTATTACAAACTTTAAAGAAAACTATACAACCGCGACCACAGAAACCAACGACTACATTTTTTACAATAACCTCTTGAGTAGTTTTCTAGAAACAGATATTTTCTTTTCTAAGAATTTAGCCACCAAAATTGGCTTTAGAGGTGAGTATTCTCAATTATTAGAAGAGTTTAATATATCTCCTAGAATATCCTTAGCTTATAAAGCTGGCGCGAATGCACAGCTTTCCTTAGCATATGGTCAATTTTTTCAAAACCCTAAGAATGACTATCTAAAATTTGGTACTGATTTCTCAGCTGAAAACACAACGCATCTAATTGCCAATTATCAATATGTTAAAAACAAACAGATATTCAGAGCAGAAGTCTATTACAAGGATTACAATAATCTCGTAAAATATGAAACGCCAATAGCACTTCCTACCTCTACCTATTCTAATGCAGGTGGTGGTTTTGCTAAAGGTCTTGATATTTTTTGGCGGGATAACAAAACCGTGAAAAATACAGAATACTGGGTATCCTATTCTTATCTGGATACCGAAAGGGATTATAGAAACTATCCAACTGCTGCAACCCCCAATTTTGCATCTAAACACAATGCCTCTATTGTATTAAAGCATTGGGTCAAAAATTGGAAAAGTCAGATAGGGCTGAGTTATAATTTTGCTACTGGGCGCTCCTACACCAACCCTAATACAGATGCTTTTTTAGCAGAAAAAACTAAAAACTATACTGCTTTAAATGCCAATTGGGCCTATTTAATCAGTCCACAAAAAATACTTTACTTCTCGGTAAGCAATGTTTTAGGTACCAAGAATATTAACGGGTATCAATATGCCAATCAAGCAAATAGTACCGGAACATTTGATCGTAGAGCGCTAACACCCAATACGGATAGCTTTTTCTTCGTAGGTTTATTTTGGACCATAAGTGATAACAAGAAAGACAATCAACTTAATAATCTTTAAAATCGACATTTGAATCGCTAAAAACAACAACTCGGTACCCTAAATTCTTTTAAGGCTGAGAATACCATGATATTTGATTCAATTAAAAAAACATATAAAACCAATCCTATGAAAACTATTGTATTTGTATTCACCTTTATGCTCACCTTAAATCTAGCTGCACAGACCTCTTATGAAAAAGGGATGATCAAAGCCTTCCAATTATGGCAAGAGCAAAAAAACACAGAAGCATCACAGCTATTTGAACGAATTGCTACAGCAGAAAAAGAAAATTGGCTACCACCCTACTATTTAGCCACTGTTGAAATAGTGAGCAGTTTTGGTATTCAAGAAGAAGATGTGCTCACCGCAAAACTAACTCGGGCAAAAAAATATTTAGATCAGGCTGCCAACTTATCCGAAGAAAATCCAGAAATCATCATAAGTTATGCCTTATTAAATACCGCCTATATTGCTTTTGACGGACAAAAATACGGCATGACATTATCTCCAGAAAATACTGCTTTATACAGTAAAGCATTGGAAATTGCTCCAAAAAATCCCAGGGTAGTCTTAAGTAAAGCGGAATGGGATATGGGTTTTGCTAAGTTCTTCGGGAAATCTACACAACCTTTTTGTGATGATATAGCACGTGCTATAGAATTATTTACTAAGGAAGAACAAACCATACAATTTTATCCTTATAGTGGAATAGAACGTGCAGAAGCAATTCATACATCTTGTAAAAAAGAAACCTCTCCAGAATAAGGGAGAGGTTTCAAATTATATGGTGTAGAATACAAATTATAAAATATAATCAGTACTTACAAAATTAGAAAGTTTAGCGTCTAATAATTGTTCTATAATCTCTGTATTCAAATCATTATCTTTAAAAGCAACGAAAGTTCTAATAGAAAAAGAACGTAGTGCATCATGAACACTTAACGTAGCCTGTGCAGAATCTTTTCTTCCTGTAAACGGATACACATCTGGTCCACGTTGACAAGAGCTATTTAAGTTTACACGGCATACTAAATTTACTAACGTATCTATTAACGGGGCAAGCGCATATACATCTTTACCAAACAAACTAACTTGTTGCCCGTAATTAGACTCTGCCATATCATCTAAAGGTTCCTCTATGTTTTTAAAAGGTACGATAGGAATAACGGGGCCGAATTGCTCATCTTGGTAGACATTCATGTCTTTAGTCACCGGATATAGCACCGCAGGCCAAATATAGTTATCTGCATGTTCGCCTCCTTTTTTATTTAAAATTTTTGCTCCTTTAACGAGTGCGTCATCAATTAACCCTTGAATATAAGCAGGTTTTTCTGGCTCAGGTAACGGAGTTAATTTTGCGCAATCATCCCAAGGATTACCAAATTTTAGCTCATCGACACGCTTTGAAAATCGCTTGTTAAATTCTTCCGCAATATCTTCATGAACATAGACTACTTTCAAAGCTGTACAACGCTGGCCGTTGAAGGATAATGTACCAGCGATACATTCATCTATCGTCAAATCTAAATCGGCATCTGGAAGTACAATCGCCGGATTTTTCGCTTCTAAACCAAGTACCAAACGTAATCGATTACTTTTTGGATGCTGATTCTGCAAAGCATTTGCCGATTTACTATTTCCTATGAGTGCTAAAACATCTACTTTACCTGTTTGCATAATAGGCGCTGCTACCGCTCTACCTCTACCAAAAAGAATATTGATAACACCTTTTGGAAAACAAGATTGAAAAGCTTCTAATAAAGGGGTAATTAATAAAACACCATGCTTAGCCGGTTTAAAAATAGCCGTATTCCCCATGATAATAGCAGGAATCAGTAAGGCAAAGGTTTCATTTAGAGGGTAATTATAAGGTCCTAAACAAAGAACTACGCCTAAAGGCCCTCTTTTAATGTGCGCATAAACCCCATCATGTTTTTGAAATTTAGCTGCGTTACGGTCTAATTCTTTATAATCCTCAATAGTATCATAAATATATTCTACGGTTCTATCGAATTCTTTTTGAGAATCTGGTAATGACTTTCCAATCTCCCACATTAATAATTTTACGATTTCCTCGCGCTTCGTTTCCATTTTCTTAACGAAAGCTTCCATGCAATCAATACGATCTTTCACATGCATGGTTGGCCAGACCCCTTGACCTCTACCATAGGCCTTTGTAGCTGCATTTAAAGCATCCATAGCTTCTGGCTCTCCCATATCTGGGATAGAACCTAATAAGGTAGGCTTATAATCTTCTGTAGACGATATGGTAGAAAATACTTGTGTACTATTTCCGCCCCACGTTTTTAACTCACCATCTACTAAATATTTCTTTTGCTCTATTATTTCTTTAATCTGAAATTCCTCAGGAATTGTAGTTTTCATTTTTGTCATTTTGTACGTGCTTAAGTATAAAGTTACTTAATATGTCGATAATACTTCAAATAATTACCCTTGTAATTGCTAAGAATCGCATAATCTTAACATAAAAAAATAATATGATAGGTATCAAACGTTTTCGAAGAAAGATTAGAAATTCAATCCTCTATTATTTATGCTAAAAAATGGCTTATACCAAGTATTGAAATAGATCTGGTTTATCATTTAAATAATCACCAAAGAAATTATTATCTTTCATTCGTGCTATCAAAGGCTGTAAATCTGTCGCGTTTTTAAGTTCAATTCCTACCACAGCAGGGGCGTTCTCTTTGCTCGATTTTTTAGAATATTCAAAATGTGTAATATCATCTGTAGGACCTAAAATATCTACCACAAATTCTTTTAAGGCTCCAGGACGTTGCGGAAAACGTACAATAAAATAATGTTTTAAATTCCGATATAATAACGCACGTTCTTTTATTTCTGCTGTTCTAGTAATATCATTATTACTACCACTAACAATGCAAACCACATTTTTACCATTGATCTCTTCTTTATAAAAATCTAATGCTGCTAAGGTTAATGCTCCTGCGGGCTCTACAACAATGGCATCACGATTATATAAGTCTAATATGGTTTGACAAACTTTACCTTCCGGTACAGTTATCACCTTGTTCAAGTACTTTTTACAGATTTCAAAGGTTAAATCGCCCACTTTCTGTACTGCAGCGCCATCTACAAATTTATCAATATGCTCTAATTCAGTATTGATGCCGTTTTCAATAGACGTTTTCATAGAAGCCGCACCTCCTGGCTCTACACCGATAATTTTAGTATTGGGAGACAATTGGTGAAATACACCACATAATCCAGAAGCTAATCCGCCACCTCCAATAGCAACAAATACATAATCTATAGGCGCCGTTGTTTGATGAATGATTTCTAAGCCTACCGTTCCTTGCCCTTCTATGGTCTTGGGATCATCAAAAGGATGAACAAAAACTTTATCATTTGCTTGGCAGTATTTTAGGGATTCTTTATAGGCGTCATCAAAAGTATCTCCATGTAAAACAACCGTAACCCAATCGCCTCCAAAAAGCTGAGTTTGTTCTATCTTTTGCTGCGGAGTAACTGAAGGCATGTATATTGTGCCCTTTATCTTAAGGTTGTTACAAGCAAAGGCAACACCTTGCGCATGATTCCCTGCGCTAGCACAAACCACTCCTTTTTTTCGTTCGTCTGCATTTAAACTGAAAATCTTATTAAATGCTCCTCTAATTTTATATGATCGTACGCGGTGTAAGTCTTCTCGTTTTAAGAGAATTGTTGCATTATATTCTTTAGAATACCGGATACTTTCTTGTAAAGGTGTATTATCGGGTACCACTTGTTTGATGGTCGTAGCGGCTGTATATATGTCTTCTATTTTTGGGAAATATTTCATGGCGTAAATGTAAAAAACCTGTCAGGTTTAAAAAAACTTGACAGGTTTGATATTAAAAGTATAGAATATTTATACGATAGGTTTCATTGCTGTCATTGAAGCTCTTAATCTAGCTCCAACAATTTCTACTGGATGCTCTCTTAACGCTTTATTTACTTCAATTAATTTAGCATTGTCTACACCATTCCCTTTTCCTTCTCCGAAATTTTTACCAATCACGTCAGTATCAATCTTAGTCATGAAGTCTTTCAATAATGGTTTACAAGCATGATCAAATAAATAACAACCGTATTCTGCAGTATCAGAAATTACACGATTCATTTCAAATAATTTTTTACGTGCAATCGTGTTCGCAATTAATGGCGTTTCATGTAATGACTCGTAGTAAGCAGATTCTGCAATAATACCTGAGTCCGTCATCGCTTCAAAGGCAAGCTCTACTCCTGCTCTAACCATTGCCACCATTAATACACCATGGTCATAAAATTCTTGTTCAGAAATTTTATCACTTCCTGCTGGTGTTTTTTCGAAGGCAGTTTCGCCAGTTGCTGCTCTCCAAGTTAATAAGTTCTTATCATCATTAGCCCAGTCTTCCATCATTGTTTTAGAAAACTCACCTTGAATAATATCGTCCATATGTTTTTGGAATAATGGACGCATGATCTCTTTTAATTCTTCTGAAAGTTCAAAAGCTTGAATTTTAGCAGGATTAGACAAACGATCCATCATATGAGTAATTCCACCATATTTAAGACCTTCTGTAACAGTTTCCCATCCGTATTGAATAAGTTTAGATGCATACCCAGCATCCAATCCTTTTTCTATCATTTTATCAAAACATAAAATTGATCCTGTTTGTAACAAACCACAAAGAATAGTTTGCTCTCCCATTAAATCAGATTTTACCTCTGCCACAAAAGAAGATTCTAAAACGCCTGCTTTATCACCACCCGTAGCTACAGCATATGCTTTTGCTTCTGCTAGACCTTTTCCTTCCGGATCATTCTCTGGGTGAACCGCAATTAATGTCGGGACACCAAAGCCTCTTTTATATTCTTCACGAACTTCAGATCCTGGAGATTTAGGCGCTACCATAATAACGGTTAAATCCTTACGAACCTGCATTCCTTCTTCTACAATATTAAAACCATGAGAATATGATAAAGTAGCTCCTTTTTTCATTAAAGGCATTACTGTTTCTACGACATTTGTATGTTGCTTATCTGGTGTTAAATTGATTACTAAATCTGCAATTGGAATTAATTCTTGGTAGGTACCTACTGTAAATCCGTTTTCCTTAGCGTTTTTGTAAGATTGTCTTTGCTCTTTTATTGCAGCATCACGCAATGCATAAGAAATGTCTAAACCAGAATCACGCATATTTAAACCTTGATTTAAACCTTGTGCTCCACATCCTACGATTACAATTTTTTTACCTTTTAAAGCTTCTACACCATCAGAAAATTCAGTTGTATCCATGAATCTACATTTCCCTAATTGGGTCAATTGCTCTCTCAGTGATAGTGTATTGAAATAATTTGCCATTTTATAAACTCGTTTATTTAAAATTGATTTATTATTATTTTTTAAATTTTGATATCATCGCAGAAATAGGCATCTCTGCCTTTGTCACTGCTATTCTTCCAGAACGTACAAACTGCATAATTCCGAAAGGTTTTAATTGATTGTACATGTCATCTACTTCATGCTTTCTTCCTGTTTTTGCCAGAACAAAGAAATCTCTAGATACAGTGACGATTGTTGCATTACAATCTTTTATAATATTCTGTATTTGACGTTCATCAAATAAAAGATTTGATGCTATTTTAAAGATTACTGATTCCTGATAAATGGTATCATCATCTAAATGATAGAATGCCTTAATTACCTCAATTTGTTTTTCTATCTGCCCAACAATCTTACGAGCAACTTCATCTTCTGTAAAAACAACAACGGTAAATTTTGAAACGCTATCTATCTCTGATTTAGAGACATTTAAACTTTCAATATTAATATGTCGTTTTAAGAAAATTCCTGATATTCTGTTTAATAATCCAATGTTATTTTCAGAATAGATTGATATTGTAAACCACTTTTTTTCCATCCTTTTACCCTAATTCCCTAGTTAAATTTAAAAGGGATATTTATATATTAATTACTTCTAACGGCTACTAATACTCCGGTAGACCAATTTAATGTTGTTATTTTAAAATCTTCTCTAGCCTTCAAATAGGTTAATAAATTAACCACATGATCCTCATGACCTGGTGGCCAATTTTCTTGTTTGGACATATCATCAATAACATAAAATCCTCCAACAGCTACAAGGTTTAAAGCTTCTTCAATTTCGCTATATTTTCCCGGCCAAGCATCTGCAAAAATTAAATCGAAATTTGCTCCGTTGTAGTTCTTAAGCCAAATTGTTCCATCTTCACAGATAAGTGTTACCCTTTTATCCTGTCCAAAAAATTCGGTTGAAATTTGGATTAATTCAGGATCATTATCTACAGAAATTAAACTAGAATTTGCATCCATTCCTTCAATCATCCATGAAAGCGACAATCCTATACCCGTACCCAATTCCAAAAATCTAGAATTTGACTTAGAAGCAATTAAGGTTTGTAGTAAGGACCCAATATGTAGATCTGAGGGCATACTAAAGCCTATTTCCTTAGATTTAGCTTCTATTCTAGCATGAATTTTAGGTATGTTATTGAATTGTGTATCTATCATCTTATTTTAATCTGATATCTGAAACAGAAGCCCCAGTTGGTATCATAGGGAATACGTTATCTTCTTGCTCTACTTTAACTTCTAAGAAATAAGGCTCTTTTGAGGCTATCATTTCATGAATTGTAGCTTTTAAATCTTTTCTTTCGCTAACACGTTTTGCTTCAATATGATACCCTTCGGCTATTTTCACAAAATCAGGATTCACCATTACGGTAGAAGCATATCTTTTTTCGAAGAATAATTCTTGCCATTGACGTACCATCCCTAAATGATCATTATTTAAAACAACAATCTTAACAGGTATTCTATGTTGGAATATTACCCCTAATTCTTGAATCGTCATTTGGTATCCACCATCACCAATTATAGCAACAACTTCACGTTCCATGGCTCCTTGTTTTGCACCTATTGCTGCTGGTAATGCAAAGCCCATTGTACCTAAGCCTCCAGAAGTTACATTACTTTTGGTTTGATTAAACTTTGCATACCTACAGGCAATCATTTGATGTTGCCCTACATCTGTAACTATAATAGCGCTGTTTTTTGAAGCTATATTGATCTCTTCAATAACTTCACCCATCGTTAAACCTTTTTTGGTAGGCTTAATATCATTCTTAATGACTTCGTTATACTCTATTTCGTATCTTTTCTTAAACTCATTATGCCAAGCTTCATGTTTGTTTGCTTTAATCATTGGCAATAACAATTGTAAGGTCTCTTTAGAATTCCCTAACACTGCAACTTCAGAAATAACATTCTTATTTATCTCTGCAGGATCAATTTCAAAGTGAATTACTTTTGCTTGCTTAGCATAGGTTTCTAAGTTTCCTGTAACACGATCATCAAAACGCATCCCAATAGCCACCAATAAATCACATTCATTGGTTAAAACATTTGGTCCGTAATTACCATGCATACCTACCATACCTACATTTAAAGGATGTTCTGTATCCATTGCAGATAGCCCTAAAATGGTCCAAGCAGCAGGGATTCCTGCTTTCTCTACCAATTCTTTCAATTCTGCTTCTGCCCGACCAAGGATTACCCCTTGACCAAAAACAATCATAGGTTTCTTAGCATCATTGATTAACCGTGCCGCCTCTGTAATTGCATTCATATTCGGTTTAGGTACCGGAACATAGCTACGTACGCCTGTACATTTCTCATAACTAAAGTCGAACGTATCAAACTGAGCATCTTTAGTAATATCTACCAAGACAGGTCCCGGACGACCAGATTTAGCGATATAAAACGCCTTCGCCATTATCTCTGGAATCTCTGATGCTTTTGTTATCTGATAATTCCATTTAGTCACAGGAGTAGAAATTCCAACTATATCTGTTTCTTGGAAAGCATCTGATCCTAATAAGTGACTCCCTACCTGACCTGTAATACACACCAATGGTGTAGAATCTATCTGTGCATCTGCTAATCCTGTTACCAAATTTGTTGCTCCTGGACCAGATGTTGCAATAGCAACACCAACTCTACCAGAGACTCTAGCATACCCTTGAGCAGCATGCGTAGCTCCTTGCTCGTGACGCGTTAATATATGTGTAAGTTTATCTTGAAATTTATATAATTCGTCATAAACGGGCATTATGGCTCCACCTGGGTAACCATAAATTAAATCAACTCCCTCAGCTAACAAGCAATGTATAATTGCCTCTGCTCCGCTAATTTTTGTAGCAGTCTTCATATTCGTCGATTTTGATTTCTCTTTAACTGTATTTGTATTCATCCGCTGTACTTTTAGATTTCCGTTTTACGAGAAATAATAAATAGCTTTTTTAAAATTCATCCGTAACACAACCCTGCGCTGCAGAAGATACTGAGCGTGCGTATTTGTATAATACCCCTTTTTTAAATTTTAGTTCTGGAGCAACCCATGATTCTTTACGTTTTGCCAGTTCTTCATCCGTAACTTCAACATTAATAGCATTTGTTTCTGCATCAATGGTAATAATATCGCCATCATGTACCAGCGCTATAGTACCACCATCTTGTGCTTCTGGAGAAATGTGACCTACAACGAACCCATGCGTACCACCTGAAAAACGACCATCTGTGATTAAAGCTACCTCTTTACCTAAACCTGCACCCATTATGGCTGCAGTTGGCTTCAGCATTTCGGGCATTCCAGGACCCCCTTTAGGACCTTCATAGCGGATAACAACAACATCTCCTTTTTTAACTTTACCATCGCGAATACCATCATTGGCATCATATTCACTATTAAAAACTTTTGCTGTTCCTTTAAACAACAATCCTTCTTTACCTGTGATTTTTGCTACGGAACCATTTTCAGCTAAATTTCCATAAAGCATACGTAAATGTCCGGTTGCTTTTATTGGGTTATCTAAAGGGCGGATAACATCTTGACCTTCCTGCAAATCTGGAACATCTGCTAAATTTTCGGCAAGCGTTTTTCCTGTTACAGTTAAACAGTCTCCGTGTAATAAGCCGTTCTTTAACAAATACTTTAATACTGCTGGGATACCACCAATGCGGTGTACGTCTTCCATTAGATATTTACCACTAGGTTTTAAATCTGCAATGAATGGTGTAGTATCACTAATATGTTGAAAATCTTTAAGCGTAAAATCAATATCTGCTGCTCTTGCAATTGCTAAAAAGTGAAGCACTGCATTTGTAGAACCACCCATGATAGTGACCAAACGAATAGCATTTTCTAATGACTTACGAGTGACAATATCTAAAGGCTTAATATCATGCTCTAGCAAGTAAAACATTTTTTTACCAGCCTCAATACATTCCGCTTCTTTATCCTTGCTTATTGCCGGGTTTGAAGAGTTGAAAGGTAAGGACATCCCTAAAGCTTCAATAGCAGAAGCCATGGTATTAGCCGTATACATACCACCACAAGCACCAGCACCTGGAATAGATTTTTTAATGATACACTGAAAATCATCTTCTTTCATCGTACCTGCAACTTTCTCTCCCCATGCTTCAAAAGCAGAAACGATATCTAACTTTCTATCATTATGACAACCAGAAGCAATCGTACCACCATATACTAAGATTGATGGGCGATTCAAACGAATCATCGCCATCAAAGCTCCTGGCATATTTTTATCACAGCCTACTACAGTTACTAAGCCATCATAAGACATTCCTTGTACGACGGTCTCCATAGAATCGGCAATAATATCTCTTGACGGCAGTGAAAAACGCATTCCTGGAGTCCCCATAGAAATACCATCACTAACACCAATCGTATTAAAAATTAGTCCTACAGATGCATTTGAATTTACACCCGCTTTCACCAATTTAGCCAAATCATTCAAGTGCATATTACAAGGATTACCTTCATAACCTGTACTTGCCACCCCTATTATTGGTTTTTTAAAATCTTCATCTTTAAAACCAATACCGTACAACATGGCTTGTGCCGCTGGTTGTGTAGGATCTTGAGTAACGTTTTTACTGTATTTATTTAATTCCATTAAACTATATGCTTGTATGTTTTTATTCCTTTGAGTATTCTCTACTGAATCAAAGATAAATGTTTATAATTCCTTAGTTTTTTAACAAATCTTATTGGTTCAAAGTCAATTTTATCATTATATCTATAAAATACTGACTAACAGTTGTTTGTATTTGTATTTTCTCCCATATTCAATACAATAAAGTTATTTTTAAAGTGTAATTATTTCTATTATTTCCATAAAAAAAGCCTGTATCATTTGTATAGATACAGGCTTTTTAAAACAACAAAAGGCTATATCATTCTTGAAGAAGAATAATAATGACGTAAATGTTGTTTGTAATTTCTAACATACCGTAAATGTAAAGAAAATTGCAGATATTCAAACCTATAATTCCGTAATTTTGATAAATGCAACAATTATTAGAAAATCAACGAGAATTTTTTAAATCGCAACAAACAAAATCGGTTTCTTTTAGAAAGAACTACCTGAAAAAATTAGCGACGGCCATCACTACTTATGAAGATGAGATTTGTGACGCTATTTATTTGGATTTTAAGAAACCTAAATTTGAAACAATTCTTACGGAGACTCAGTTTGTATTGGCTGAATTGCATACGGCTATTAAAAAGCTAAATTCTTGGGCTGCTCCCAAATCGGTCCGTACTTCATGGGCTAATTGGCCTTCTTCTGATTATATTTATAAGGAACCTTATGGCAGTGTTTTAATTATTGCGCCCTGGAATTACCCGTTTCAACTAGCAATTGCTCCATTAATTGGTGCTGTGGCAGCAGGAAACACGGCGGTAATTAAACCCTCTGAAATTACTCCTAATACTTCCGAAATTTTAGTGAAGATTATCAATGAAGTTTTTCCTAAAAAATATGTTACGGTAGTAGAAGGTGGTGTGGAAGTTTCCCAAAATTTATTAGCTCAAAAATGGGATTATATTTTCTTTACAGGAAGTTCTCACGTGGGCAAAATAGTGTATGAAAGCGCCGCAAAACACCTTACCCCTGTGACGTTGGAACTAGGAGGTAAAAACCCTGCCATTGTTGATGAAACTGCAAATATTGAAGTTGCTGCCCGTAGAATTGCTTGGGGTAAATTTCTAAATGCAGGGCAAACCTGCATTGCTACAGATTATATTTTGGTACATACCTCTGTTAAAGAAAAATTAGTACAAGAACTCATCAAAAGCATCAAACAATTTTATGGTAGTACTATAGAATCTTCTGCTGATTTTGCACGGACGGTAAGCAACAAACATTTTAGCAATTTATTAGCACTTCTCGAAGATGAGAAAATTATTTTTGGAGGTGAAAACAATCCTCAAGATAATTACCTAGCACCTACTTTAGTAGATGAGCCAAAGATGGATAGTAAAGTAATGCAAGGAGAGATTTTTGGACCTATACTACCTATAATATCCTATAAGACCCTAGAAGATATTGACAATTATATCTCTACGTATGAAAAGCCTTTAGCTACGTATGTTTTTAGCGCAAACAAGGTCTTTCAAGATACTATAATGAGCACCTATAGTTTTGGGGGTGGTGCTATCAATGATACCGTTATTCATATTGCAAATAAAAATCTACCTTTTGGAGGTGTTGGTGCAAGTGGAATTGGTGTTTATCATGGTAAAACTTCTTTTGATACCTTTTCACACTCCAAGGCCATCCTCAAAAAAGGAACATGGTTAGATATTCCATTACGTTACCCACCTTATAAGCTGTCTTTAGATTTTGCTAAAAAATTAAAAAAGATGTTTTAATTACATCAATTTAAACGAAAGCGTATCTCCCGCTTTTTTTTGTGCTAGGATAGAAATTCCTTTATCTGTGAGCTGAAGTATTCTTGGGTATCCTCCTGTTGTTTGCCCATCTTTCATTAAAATGATAAGCTTCCCTGCGGGTGTAAGTTGTATGGTTCCAGGCAACGTTGCAGAAGTAAGCATAGAAAAAGTATGCCCCGTAATGGTTTCATTAAGTTGATATGCCATCCTATTATTTTCGTTAGCAATTGTAAATTCTTGAGAAAAAAGCATTTCTAATTGCTTATCATCTAACAATTCAAATTCCGGGCCTTTAGCCACATGAAGTAGTTCTTCATCTAAAATTGAATCAACTTTCAATCCAGTAATTTTAGGATCAAAAAGAGCAGTTTTAATAAAGGGCACTTCAGATTTATCTTTTAACAATGCCTTTGGAGTTATATTCCCATAATAAGACCTACTCCCTAAGACTAATGAAGACTGAAATCCTTTCTTAATGGCCAAATAGGCTCTAAAGCCTTTTTTTAGGCGGCCATACGATAAGATATCTCCAGCATTAACTTTAAGCACCTTATAATTGCTAATAGGCTCATTATTAAGTGTTATGGATAATTCCGCACCACCCAGAGCAATATAGGTAGCTTCTTCAAACTCTAAAGTAGGACCTGTCATCGTTATTTCTAAAACGGCTGCATCACTTTCATTTTCTAAAAGCATATTTAATTTGTAGACTGTCTCCGTATCCATTATGCCAGATATAGGAACACCTTTATCTCTAAAACCAAAACGACCAGTATCTTGAATGGTAGTGAAAAACCCTGATTTTAATACTTTAAGCATCGATTTTAATTTTTTCAAATTGATAAATTCCCACCTCTGATTCAATTTTATGTAAATCATATTCCGCTTTAGAAATAGAATAAAACTGAACTTTATCTCCCACTTTTACTAAGCACGGATTTTCATTTTTAGGATTAAAAATAGGTACGGAACAATTGCCAATAATATTCCAACCTCCAGGCGATTCTTGCGGATAAACTCCTGTTTGTTTCCCTGCTAAGCCAACAGATCCTTTAAGTACTTTTGGTCTTGGAGAACTTCTTCTTGGTATTTCTAATAGGCTAGGCAAACCTCCTAAATACATGAACCCTGGTAAAAACCCTATTCCGTAAACCGTATAAGGATTTTCTGTATGTAGCTCTATGATTTCTGCTGGTGTTTTTTGTAATTTCTCTGATACTTCAATTAAATCTAAAGCAAACTCACTTCCATAACACACAGGCAATCGCCATAAATATTTTTGTTCTAACGTTATCGCCTTCTTTTCAGAATACCATTGCTCTAACTGAATTTTGAAAGTATCAAATTGGATAACATCATTACGCAAAACCAGGGTAAGTGAATTGTAGGCAGGAATAAGTTCCCATAGCCCTTCATGCAAGCATTCTTTCTTTAAATGTGCACTAAAAAATAAAATATCGTTTAAAATACGATCATTAACCTCTTGAGGCCATTCAATTAATACGGCATGAACTCCGAAGGGGCGGATTGATATATGGAAATTTTTCACTGGTTGATTTGAATGTTATACTTTGGTAATTCATTATGAAGATACATTAAAATTTTCAATGCTGAAACAGTATCTCCATGGATACAAAAAGTATTTGAAAGGGTATTAATTAGGGTACCGCTAAGTGTTTTAATTTTATGCTCCTTTAAGATGAACAGCAGGTGCTCTAGTACTTTTTCTGGCTTTTCAATCAGTGCATTATCTTGATGTCTGGAGACTAAACTCCCATCGCTATTATAATTTCTGTCTAAAAAAGTTTCATAGGCTACTTTTATACCTTTTTTCAAAGCCTCCTGGGCTATGATTGAATTATAGGGTACATATACTGTTATCGAATCTGAAAAAGGCGCAATGGCTTCGAGATACGTTTGGGCTAAATCAATATTTGCCGCACTATCATTATATAGCGCTCCATGTGCTTTAATATGATGCACTGTTACGTTCTCTTCGTTCGCTATAGAAAAAAAAAGTTGTAATTGCTTTTGAAGGAACTCAATTAAACGTTCTTTAGATAGAATCATGGTCTTTCTTCCAAAATTATCTTTATCAGGATAAGAAGGGTGCGCTCCTATTAAAACAGCATTATTTTTTGCTATTCTCATAACCTGACGTATACTATTTTCATCACCAGCATGACCGCCGCAGGCTATATTACATGAAGAAATTAATGGTAGTAATACTTCTTCATTCCCTACTCCTTCTCCAATATCGCTATTTATATCAATCTTCATAGTAAGCTCCTTAATACCCAAAAACTTTTAGAACACTTTTTACGCCAAGAATTAAGGTGAGTGTAACGATTACTATTCCAAGTATATTTTGAAATAGACTATTTCTATAAGCTCCTAATACATCCTTTCTATTCACTACCCACAGTAAAAACACCGCAATTACGGGTAACAATATTCCGTTTGCTATTTGGGCAAATTTTATAATTTCAATGGGCTTTATTCCCAATAACAAAAAGGATAAACCTACTACCATAATAGCCATCCAAACAAATTTAAATCGTTTATCCTGCAATCCTGCTTTCCATCCAAAAACACTATTTACCACGTAAGCCGCAGCTAGTGGTGCTGTAATTGCAGATGTTATACCCGCTGCAAAAAGGCCAATTCCCATAAAATATTTAGCAGCTGTACCAAATAAGGGCTCTAAACCTTTGGCTAAATCCATTACACTGGAAATAGTACTATTAGATATACTTGTTGCAGCAATCATAATTCCCATAGATACAACACCCCCCAAAGCAATAGCAACAATAGTATCTCTTCTCGCTAGTTTTAAATCACCCTTAGATTTCCATTTTTCGCTAACCAAAGAAGCGTGTAAAAACAAGTTATAAGGTACCACCGTTGTACCTACTAAAGCTATAATACTAAGAATACTATCTTGAGGAATAGAAGGAACAAATAGCCCTTTAGCTATAGCCACAACATCTGGCTTGGTGATGATTGCAGTAAGTAAAAAAGACAAACTCATGATAATTACTAGGGAAACAAGTGCTTTCTCTAGCGCTTTATAGCTACCAAAATAGAGTAATATAAAAGCAATACTCCCTATTATTAAAGCATAAGTTTTAGTATTTGCTGCGCCAAAAATTGCTTCTAATCCCAAAGTTGCACCACCAATATTACCGCCTTCATAAGCTGCATTTCCAATAACAATAGCCGATATAATGATTCCTAGTACCAAATTCCTAATCCAAGGTATCTTTAGCTCTGATTTGATAACATCAGCAAGTCCGCGTTGCGTAATAATCCCTAAACGCGCAGCCATTTCTTGAAGAACAATCGTCGCAATGACAGAAAGTAACATTGCCCAAAGCAATGCATAACCAAAACTGGCACCTGCTAATGTGCATGCCGTTACGGTTCCTGGTCCGATAAAAGCTGCTGCTACTAAAACTCCTGGACCTATTTTTTTAAACATAATTATTTGGTATGGTTTAAGGCATAGAGCGCAAAACTACCAAGCCAATGCGTTCCGCTATAATTGCCATCTACAATATTTGGTAGGGAATGCTCTATATGTTTTGTTGCGATGTTTTTTAGATGTGCATACTCTGGTAAGCTTTCTGAAATACCATACAAGCACCAAGCACGACTAAAATTGAGTCCGTCTAAATGCACCAGTTTCCCATCTGTTCTATCGGACACTAAGCCTGGTTCTAATTCAAATTCTGGATCTGTGAGTTCTGGTAAAAAAGTATCGAACCAAATTTTAAATTCATCTTCTGCATACACTTTACGCATTAGATTAGCTTCTTCTAAGCAAGGAGACAAAAAGTCAAAACCACTAGGTTCCCAATTTAAGGGACAGTCACTATCATCTGCATAAAAGCGAACGGCAGCTTCTTTAATAGTGGTCTTAAATACTTCATTATCCATGGTATTTGCATAATCATAGGCTAAAGAAAGTCCGAAGGCTGTATTGGTATGTTCTCCTACACGAATAGGGTAATTTAATTTAGGAAGAAATTCAGTATAAGAATCTATAATAAGGAGAGTTAATGGTTGTAAGTTTTTTTCCAAATCACGTGCCAGAGGGTCATTCCAAGTATGCAACTCTTCCGCTAATTTCAAAATCCACGCCCAGCCATAAGTACGCTCATAAGAACTATTTCCTTCCATTTTAAAATATGCAATTTCTGCTGCTATATTCGCTTCGGAAATATTAGAAATTAATTTCTCTCGGATAATATTTGCTTGATGTAGGCTAGGAAACTGTTTTAGTAAAGAGACTAGAGACCAGTGCCCATGTACAGAAGAGTGCCAATCGTAACAACCATAAAATGCAGGGTGTAATGTTTTAGGTGACTGAAGGTGGGTTGAATCTGATAGTGATTGATTCAGTTTATTTGGATATACTACTTGTAAACATTCTAAAGGAAGATTAGCTAATCTATTGGCTTCTTTAAAACTCAACTCTGGAAGCGCTAAAGTTGTGGCTGCAGCTGTTATTGGTTTAGGCGCCTCTTTACATGATATTACAAGAAGAAGCGTAGCGATAAAAATTTGTAATTTTTGGATCATTGAAGTTCTATTTTCAATTTTAATTTGATGGAAAGTAAATATAGAGACTTAAAATCAGAATTAGTAAAATCGGCCTATAAAAATATCGTTGAATGGTAATAGATAGTGTTGTTCGTCTAAAAATGTGTCATACGTCTAAAACTTGAATTGTTTATATACTATTTGAAAAAAGTAACTGTTATAATAATCCCGAATACCTATTAACCTACTTAAATCAATGAACTGTTTAGAATGTAATAAAGAACTTAGTTATATAGACCATAAAAATTCTTTTGACATTTACGGAGTGGAACTTTGTAAACAACATAAAGGACGTATGGATAAATTGGTGAATACCAAAAAAACTCCTACGGAAGCTATTAAACTATACTACGGCTTAAAAGAAATTGGAATATCCTCCATGTTAGAATGGTGGGATGGTAAGAAATCTGTGGATCTAGCTATTTCGCGTGTAAAACTCAACATCGAAATAGATACAGAATACAATACCATTACCCACGAACAAGCGATAATGGATTTAGAAGAGGCGATGCATTCTTTTAAAAATGGATTCACCACTATTAGAATACCCGATGTCGTCATAAAATATTACCTCAAAGAAACAGTAAAAAATATAGAAGGAATTGTTGAAGGTCTCAAAGTAAACATTAAAACACTATAGTTAGTGGTTTAAGGGTATGCGGTGCAGTCAATTATGATCTCTATTTCATCTAAGTTATTTTGTTTTTGAACCCTTAAACGGATTATTGAAAACAACTTCAAAAAGCAAGTACATTTATAATCAATGTACTTGCTTTTTGTATATATACTATTTTGACATGAAAAAATTACTTCAATCCCAATCGTTCTATAAAAGATCTAGTAAGCCTGTAAATAACGCACGGTGCTTAGTAAAAGATGATTCTAAGGCACAACTACGCTATAAAAAAGTATTCAAACGTACGTTTTATTCCAATGGAATGCCTTTCGTTAAAATGTCTGTACCTAAATGTTTATCATCTTTATTATAATACCACGCTCGGACTTTTGGCATTTTAATAGTCCCAACATTTTCCAAGTCACTTAAAAGGATGTATTCCCCATCATTTTTAGACTCATCGTGAAAAAATTGATATACCTCCAAAGCGTAACTACTAGGATTAAAATAGAAATACCAAATATCCTTACCTACACTTTTATCATACGTAACTTTTAGCACTAAGTATTCTTTACCCTTAAATGTTTTGGTCTGTACTTTAGAATCCAAATGAGTACCAGGATCTTTTAATTTCATTGGAAGGCCATACAAATAGAGATAATAGTTCTTCATAAAATTTGCCCGCTCACAGCTCAACCGATGTGTCTTCATATCCTCTTCTGATATGGTCGTACTCCCGTTTAACTTTAGTGTGCACTCTTCTTTATCTAGGGTTTGTTTAATGATAGTGGCCTCTGTTGTTGAGGTGATCTCAAAGTGTTGTTTTGGTAAGTCAATTTCTACTTCACTTTGCCTTTCTCTACCGTCTGGGTAGTTCATGGTAATAAACAATTTTCCTTGAAAAACACTCCAAAGCTTATCTGGGTCATGATAAGCAATTGCTTTATCCAACAATTCTGGAGCTGTAAGGTTTTGTGCTTTAGAAATTTGCATTCCTAGGAAGAATACGAGTACGATAAAATATTTAGCCATTTCTTATTTTTATTGGTAAAAGATAAATTAAAATATTGGTATAACATTGATTACCGCTACGAATAGCTACCATTAAGTTTTAAATGGACACCTTACTATTTAAATTTACGCTATCATTCACTATTCTAAATATATTATTATCCCAACCAACCTTCTCTATCTAAACTACGGTATTGTATGGCCTCTGCTATATGCGTTCCAGTAACCGCTTCTGAAGCATCTAAATCCGCGATGGTCCTTGCTACTTTAAGAATTCTGTCATAAGCCCTCGCAGATAGGTTAAGGCGTTCCATGGCATTTTTTAGCAACTGTTTAGAAGCATCATCCATTTTACAATATTTCCGAATATGTTTGGTATTCATTTGTGCATTGTAGTGTACGTTTTCCATTTCTTCAAAGCGCAGGGTTTGCAATTCACGAGCCGCAGTTACTCGCTTTCTTATTTCTACACTCCCCTCTCCTTTTCGCTCTTCCGATAATTTATCAAAAGGCACAGGTGTTACTTCTATATGAATATCAATACGATCTAAAAGTGGTCCAGATATTTTACTCAAATACCGCTGCATTTCTGCTGGGGAAGACGTTACCGGAGCATCTGGATCATTAAAATAGCCTCCGGGGCTTGGATTCATACTTGCCACTAACATAAAACTACTAGGATAGGTAACGGTAAATCGTGCTCTAGAAATGGTTACTTCTCTATCTTCTAAGGGCTGGCGCATTACTTCTAAAACACCACGTTTAAATTCTGGCAACTCATCTAAAAATAAGACCCCATTATGCGACAATGATATTTCTCCTGGCTGCGGATATGCTCCTCCGCCCACAAGTGCGACATCTGAAATAGTGTGATGAGGACTTCTAAAAGGACGCTGATTCATTAATCCCATATTCTTAATTTTACCGACAACACTATGTATTTTCGTAGTTTCTAGCGCTTCATGCAAAGTCATGGGTGGTAAGATAGACGGTAAACGTTTTGCTAACATTGTTTTACCAGCTCCTGGTGGACCTATTAGAATAATATTATGTCCGCCTGCAGCGGCAATTTCCATGCACCGCTTAATACTTTCTTGCCCTTTTACATCAGAAAAATCAAATTCAGGAAAATCTAAAGATTTATAGAACTCTTTTCGGGTATCTATTATAGTCTGTTCTAAGGGAGTACCTATATCAAAGTATTCTATAACTTCTTTGATATTCTCTACACCATAGACTTCTAAATCGTTAACTATGGCAGCTTCTCTAGCATTTTCTTTGGGAAGAATAAAGCCTTTATACCCTTCTTCTTTAGCCTTGATTGCAATAGGCAAAGCTCCTTTTATAGGTTGTAAACTACCGTCAAGAGAAATTTCTCCCATGATAATATATTTCTCTATATTTTCTGATTTTATTTGTCCAGATGCGGTTAAAATCCCTAAAGCTAAGGTAAGATCATACGCAGAGCCCTCTTTTCGCAAATCTGCGGGAGCCATATTAATGGTAAGTTTTTTTCCTGGTATTTTATACCCATTATTCTGTAATGCAGCAGCAATTCTATAATTACTTTCTTTAATAGCATTATCGGGTAGCCCTACTAGATGATATCCTATTCCTTTATCTACATTGACTTCTACTGTAATAGTTGTAGCCTCTACACCAAAAACAGCACTACCGTAAACCTTTGTAAGCATTTAGATTATTTTCCTTAAAAATAGGAAAATAATTAGACATACTTTACTTCTCTAGAATTAATCCTCTAAGGGCTTGAAGATTAGCACAGATTCCGCAGAAGATTTAATCGCTTCTTTATTCATCATCATCTTGCGAAACTCTCCGCTTACATACATTTTAGCTTGATCTTGGTAATGATTGCTTAGTATATTACCCGATTGTCCTGTTGGTAAAATACTTATACTGTTTTCTACATCTGAAAAATCTATAATTCTACGTGTAGATGGTCCAGATAATACCTTGTATAAGCCATCTTCTGTATAACCAAAAGATAAATTATTAATTACCTCTCTAGTACCGTTTATTTCATACGGCCCCACATTGAAATATTTACGCAAAGCTTCTACTTGTCCAATTGGATGTGGATGCTCTATGGAATGTACTTTATTCCAAGTCCATTCTTGTGTATCTGCTCCAAATGATTGCTTTAAAGCAGCATAAGCTTGTTGAAAAGATCTATTTACAATAACAGATTTTGTTTCCATCTCTGCTGTGGTGATATCATCCCACCAAACAGATTCTTTTTTTTCTGCCATCGGGGCAATAGTTCTTTTAAAAAAATGTGTTCCCAAAAATGAAGTAAATTGCGCATCACTCAACTCATCGGCAAAGGTGTTTTTTATAAAAAAATAAATCCAACGGTGGTATATAGTACTCTCAACACTTTCTAAAGTAGCGTCGCCTTTCCAATGTTTTAATTTCTCTATTACTTCTAGCTGCCTTTTTGAAAACTCTTTAGGGTTCAATTCTTCTATAAGATTGTTCACAATGGCAGGATCTACGCTTGACGTAACATCTGTAATCATTTTTGCAACATCATGTTTGCTCCAATCATTTTTAGCATCTATAAGTTGCGTTATCCTTTTTGCCCTATTTTCTGGTAAATAATATCCTGGATAAATTTTTCCTAAAATAGAATCTGGCTGATTATTCGCGGAATACACATAATTCCAAGGTGGATTAATTGCATGCGGATTCTCCTTAAACTCTAAATATCGTAGAGGTTCTTCTAATCCTGTGCTTCCGTCTAAAATAAATTTTGTGTTTACACTGTCTGGCATTTGATACAATTTGGCGGTAGCAAACCAAGCTACATTTCCTTTAGCATCACCATACATAATATTCAACCCAGGCGCATGAATATCTGCTAATGATTTTTTAAAATCACGCAATCCATTGGCATGTACAATACCATTATACGCTTTTAATGTTTTATTGTCCGTCTTCGTATAAGTCCAAGACATGGCAACGGGTTTATCTCCTGCAATTTGATCTGCTATACCGTTTAATACTGGACCATGAATTGTTTTTTTATAGGTAAATTGAATAGCATCTGCATCTTTAACTTTTATTGTCTTGGTGATACTTTCAAAACTTTTCCACTCCTCTTTGTATTTATATTTACGCTTATCTGAAGGATGTTCTTCTTCGTAGTAAAAATCAATATCGTCATTCTCAAACATGGTTAATCCGTAGGCTAAATTTCTATCATGTCCCAATAACGGAAAGGGCACACCTGCTAAATAGTAGCCATATTTCTCATACGTTGGTGTGCTCACATGAGCTTCAAACCAAACAGAGGGTTGTGAAAACCCGATATGAGGGTCATTGGCAAAAATAACGTGTCCGTTTTTTGTTTTCTCAGGAGAAAGCACCCAACTATTACTCCCTTCAAACATGGGCACTGGTAATTTCTCTAATGCTTGTAATGCAATTTCAGAGACTGTACTTTTTAAAGCTTGCTTGCCTTTTGGATAATTAGAAATCAGTGTTAATGACGGGTCTACCTCAATTTCTAAATCTTTTAAATATTTTGGTCCTAGTTTTTCTTTAATAGAAGTAAGTAACGGATCTGTCTTATGTGCCATAGCAAAACTAAAGGCCATATATCCAATGGTATTATAGACATCTTTTAGTACAAATGGAGTTTTTTCAATCCCCGTTAAATAAAACTCTACCGGCGTGGGTCCGTCTTTGATATAGGCATTAATACCTTCAAGATAGGCATTGGTTAGACGTATACTTTCGTCATTCATATCTAAATGCGCTACCGTCTTTTCAGAAGCTTCATCAATGCCTAAAGAAATAAGAAACTTATCTGTAGTAATCATGTCTTTACCGAATACTTCAGACAGTCTTCCTGGACCTATTCTTCGTAGAAGTTCCATTTGCCACAAACGATCTTGCGCATGAACGTAACCTAAAGTCCTGAAGGCATCTTCTTCTGATGCCCCATAAATATGTGGAATGCCATACGAATCATAATAAACGCTCACTTCTTTTTTTATATGGTCTAATTCTTTCTCTCCACTATAGCTTGGTTTTAGGGATAGAATAAAAATTACAATTCCAATCACAAAAATTAATAGAATGGTACTAATGAATAGAAATATTTTTTTGAGCTTCTTCAAAATTTACGAGGGTATTAAACCACTAAAAATAATACAAGATGAGCGCCTACTAAAGTATACTAGACCAATTGATTAAAAACGGTGTTGTATAGCACAGCATAAGACCAAGAAAATGCATTTAAAACTATAGACCCAAGTTTTTAAATTCCATAATTCTTAATGTGCTTATATCCAATGAAAACAGATTTTTAATTTTAAATTATAACTAGCTAATTTTATAATTATACCATGCAATTTAAAAAATGATAAAGTTTATAAATTTCAATATTAGTCTACAATATTTGGTATTATTGTAATGATAACACTAAATCAAACTATATATGAAAATCAAAGCAAACAAAATTATTTTGAGTTTAACCGCTGGATTACTCTTAGCTTCTTGTCAAAAAGAGGAGACGAACGTTTCAATAGAGGAATCTTTCAATGTTGCAAAAAGCTCTGCAACTAGTAAAAGTAATTCGTCATTAGAACAATTATCTCCTACAGTACGTTTGGAGGGTATTGAGCTTTTCAACGACAATCCGTTTACAATTTCACAGGTTGTAACTCCTAGCGCATGTGCGCCTACATTATTTAATACGGTCATAGATGAATCTGTTTCTAGTAATATCGATGCTTTAGGAGCCGAGTGGTATGAACTTTATGCTGAAATGAACTTTTATTATTCCCTAACCGATACTGACGAACAATATTTTGGAGCCAATGGAGAGTATACTAACTTGGTTTCAAAAATCACTAGAGGATTAGAAGGTTTTTGGAATATGTCTAATGAAGTTAGCGTTCGTGGCCAACACAATAGTACCTTAAATGATTCAAGTAAGGTTATTGACATTTTAACTTTCTGGTATGGTTTACCAGAAGAAGAGGCTGCTATTTATGCCGACTATTTCATAAACGTTGTAAATGCAGAAAGCACGTTTCTAATTGAATCCCCTCTTGTATCTTTTGATGGTTTTGCTATTGCACTAGAAGGTCAATTAGATCAAGGAGATTTAATTGTTATTGGCGATGGTTTGATAGCCTTAGCTGCTGAGGCAGGTGTAGATTCAAAAGTTGTTTGGTCTGGTATTATGGCACATGAATGGGGACATCAAATACAATTTAATAATAGTAATTGGTATCCTAATGGTGCAGCAGATAATGCTCCAGAAGCAACAAGAACTACAGAGTTAGAAGCTGATTTCTTTACAGGATATTACTTAACACATAAAAGAGGTGGTACCTATAATTGGAAAAAAACTGAAGAATTCTTAAGCTTATTTTTTAATATTGGCGACTGTAGTTTTACCAGTGATGGTCATCATGGAACACCTGCCCAACGTATGGAAGCGGCAAAGCAAGGCTATATCTTGGCTCAAAGTGCTAAAAAGAAAGGTCATATTTTAGACGCAGAAGCTGTGCACATATCATTTTTAGAAATTCTTGAAACGGTTGTTGGTCCACAGGAAAATACAAATTTCTTAGCGGTAGCACAATAGTAGTTTTATTACTATACAATTTACAAAATGGGTTAATTATATTTTAATTAACCCATTTTATTTTTTAACTACATCCCCAAACTCGGTACGTGTTTTATGGTATGATATTGTAGCGCTGCTTTAATGCACGATTTTAATTCTTTCACCGGTATCTCTTCCTCTAATTTAAAAACCAGTGCTCTATTTCCCTCATATGTAAATTGATCTGGAAATACTTCTTTAAATGTAGCTACCAACAGACTTGTACATTTAAAATATATAGCATAGTGTTCTGGAGTTTTTTTCTTCCAATCTATACGAATAGTACTCCCCTTCTTAGCGATATAACTTGGTTCTCCCCATTTTAGAGTTTCTTCCAATTCCCGCACATCATCCAGCTCATTTGCGGCTTCTAAAATGAGATTCCTTAGTGCACGCATCTTAGGTCTAATAAGGTCTGGATACCCCTCAAAAACTAATGCCACTTTTGGATTTTCAAGTAATATTAGCTGTTCCATGTTTTAAGAATAAGTCAAGTTTATTTTAAATTATCTAAGCCTTCCTGAAGCCAAACTTTATAGGTTTCGGTATCGGTATACTGTATCGAAGTATTTAAAACCTCTAATTCTGGAGACAATAACACATAATAGGGCTGTGATGCTGCATTAAAATTAAGCGTTTGGAACGTCCCCCATTTTTGCCCTACCGTTTCAATATGTTTTACACGTCCGGTTTCGTACTTAAAATCAAATTGTTCCAACGCTGGCAATGCTTTTCGGTCATCAATATATAACGAAATTAATACATAATTATCATTTATAAGCTTAAACACTTCTGGATCACTCCATACATTTTCTTCCATTTTACGGCAGTTTACACAAGCCCAACCCGTAAAATCTAACAAAATTGGTTTATGTACCTCTTTAGCATAAGCTACACCATCTTCAAAATCCTTAAAGCAATTTATCCCTAAAGGACAATCACTTTCTTGTTCAAAAACGCTGTAAAATTCTGGTGGCGGAAATCCGCTTAATAATTTTAAATTGGTCGTTTTTGTTAGCCCTAATCCTAAATAAAGGACAAAAGCTGCACTCACAAAAGCTAGCGTTTTACGGATGCCAGATAGTTTTTGTTTGGGACCATCATGAGGGAATCGTAAAATACCAAATAGATAGAGCGTTAATAAGATAAATAATACAATCCATATTCCGATAAAAAGTTCGCGCTTAAGAAATCCCCAATTACCCACCAAATCTGCATTTGATAAGAATTTTAATGCTAAAGCTAACTCTAGAAAACCAAGAACTACTTTAACAGTAGTCATCCATCCGCCCGATTTAGGTAGCGAATTTAACCATGCTGGAAATAAGGCAAATAACGCAAAAGGCAAAGCTAATGCGGTTCCAAACCCTAGCATACCGGTAGATAAGTTTGTAGCAACATCACCATCTGCCAAAGCTGTACTTCCTAAAAGTCCGCCTAAAATAGGACCCGTACAAGAGAAAGACACAATTGCCAAAGTTACCGCCATAAAAAATATCCCCAATACCCCTCCTGCTTTAGAGGAAGCATTATCCATTTTATTAGCCCAAGAACTTGGTAAGGTCAACTCATAATACCCAAAGAATGAAAAGGCAAAAAACACGAAGATTGCGAAGAATACAATATTTAACCAAACATTGGTAGCTATGGTATTTAATATTTGCGAGTCTACCGAATCAAATAAATGAAAAGGTAAGCTTAGTAAAAAATAAATTAAAACTATAAAAAAACCATAGAGTATTGCATTGGTAATCCCTTTGCTTTTAGTCCCCGATTGCTTCGTAAAAAAAGATACGGTGAGCGGTATCATTGGAAATACGCAAGGCGTAAGCAAAGCAATTAATCCTCCTAAAAAACCAAGACTAAAAATCATTAATAAACCAGAAGAACCACTAACACTATCTACAGTGCCTTCGGTTAATTTCTCTTTATTCTTAAGGTCTAAAATTAATTCTTCACTAAGTATTATACTACGTTCATCAACTGTTTTTTCTTCTAAATTTACGGGGCCACCATCTAATGCAAAAATAAATTCTTGCTCTCCGGGAATACACACATCCTTACATACTTGATAATACAAGAGCACATTAACTTGGGTAGTCGCCGTATTTTTGAGCTTTATTTTTTGCGTAAAAACAAGCTTCTCTTTGAAATACGTTTCATCTACCTCAAAAATATCGCTATACTCAGTGGTCGTTTCACTCTCCGTTGTTGCTCCTATAAGTTCATAATCTAGATTTGCTTTCTCAAAAACAAATTCACTGGGTTGTGAACCTCCTTCTGCAGTATGTTGAGAATAGACATGCCAATCTTTAAAAATATCAGCTTTTATTATTAATTCAAATTCTATATCAGAGATTTTGTTTAATTCTTGTTCCCACAAAACAGGCTCTTCGTCTGTCTGAGAAAATCCTAAAAAAACATTGAAAAATGCCAGAAAAACTACTATATTTTTAATCATTATGCTAGACTGAATTTTAATATTGTATGTGTCTTTTTTGATACTTTAAATCGATTATCTGCTCTCTTACCAATCACCCAAACTATGGCATCTTCACTACAAAGTAACCACTGTTGTTCTTTTTGAAATTGACTGTACTTCTCGTCTTTAAAGTATTTGCTTAACTTTTTTACTCCTTTCATTCCGAAGGGATAAAAATAGTCGCCTGTTTTATATTTTCTTACAGTTAAAGGAAACTTTAAATGGTCTTTATCTACGTATAACGTATCTATACCTGTAGTTGTTATTGCCGATACTTCTTCAATTGTAATGGACAAAGGTTCCAGTACCGAATTACATGAGTCTCCGATTTCAAAAACATCGCTTGCAATAGAATGTACCGCTTTTAAATACAGGTAATCTCTATCTTTGAGCAGGCGGTGGCTAGCCGAATGCAATTCTTTACCACTCATAGCCGATAGTAAGTCTATGATTGCCGACGCATTTGTAAAACCAAATGGTTTAAATAAATGGTACACCAAAGACTCTAAGGTTTTCTGCTTCTTTAGTGCTGCAATAGATACCATAAATCCAGCATCATCTTCCTTAAAAAGAGCCATCCGTAGTTCCTGAATATATTGGTCTAACAAATTTGCTGTTTCGGCTAAATATTGTTGACTTTGTAGAAAATTATTTAAAAAGGAAGGATGTAGTTCTTTTAAATGTGGAACAATTTTATGCCTTATTTTATTCCGTACATATTTAGTTTCTTGATTACTTTTATCTTCCCTCCAAGAAATATTAAAGCGATGTGCATAGTCCAAGATCTGTTCTCTAGAAAATAGTAAAAGCGGTCTAGCGATGGTCGCTGTTCTTTCAGGAATACCCGTCAAACCATCAATACCCGTTCCTCTAGAAAGGTTGATTAAAAACGTCTCTACGTTATCATCTGCATGATGCGCTGTAACCAGAGTTGCTATCTGATGTTTCGCTTGTAGTTCAGAGAACCAGTCATACCGTAATTCTCTGGCTGCAATTTGCAAAGAAACCTTATGAGCTTTCATAAATTTTTTAGTATCAAAGCTCGTATGGTACATAGGTATTTGTAACTCTGAGGCTAATGATACCACGAAAGCTTCGTCTGCATCACTCTCTGCTCCTCTTAATTTAAAATTACAATGGGCTAAAGAAAAATCTAATCCTATAGTTTTGCATAAGTGAACAAGTATTACACTATCAATACCACCACTACAAGCTATTAAAAAATGCTTGTTTTTTAGTTCTGGAAAATTATCTTGAATATGTGATTTAAATTGTTCTTGCACAGTTACAAAAGTACATAAGAAAAATGAAGTCTATAGCTTCTCTAGCATCAATTATCTTCAAGAACTTGACGCATTGCTTTTGCTTTAAGTAAACACTCTTGGTATTCATTTTCTGGCGTTGCCATAGCAGTAATAGCGCTTCCTACAGAAAAAGAAATATACTTTTTACTTTTATTATAAAGAATGCTTCGGATGATCACATTAAAATCAAAATCGCCTTCCGGAGAAAAATAGCCAACAGCACCACTGTACAATCCCCGCTTAAAGCTTTCCAAGGTTTCTATAATTTTCATGGCAGATACTTTAGGAGCCCCTGTCATACTTCCCATAGGAAAACTGTCTTTAATAATAGTTACCGGACTCTTATCTGCAGCTACATGGGCAATTACCGTAGATATCATTTGATGCACTTGATCAAAAGTATACACTTTGCAGAGCTCCTCTACAGCTACTGTACCTTTAATGGCACTCTTAGACAAATCATTACGTACCAAATCTACGATCATGATATTTTCTGCTCTTTCTTTCTCATCCTGCGATAAGCGCTCTATAAGTTTATCATCTTCCTCTTTATTGGAGGCTCTTTTGGCTGTACCTTTTATAGGCTCAGAAATTAGTTTTGAACCCATTTTTTTTAAATAGCGCTCAGGAGAAGCACACAAAAGAAACTTATCGTCTAATTTTAAAAATGTAGCAAAAGGTGCTTTAGAGATCTCATTTAATTTCTGATAGACTTTTAGTGGGTCCATTGTATAATTTTCCGCATAGAATTCTTGACAGAAATTTGCTTCATAAATAGCTCCGTGTTTTATATGATCAAGCATTTTAGTCACTTTACTAAAATACTCATCTTTAAAAATTCGCATTTTAATATGAATATCTTTGGCTGAACTCTGTGTTTTGTCTCCTGTATTAGGTGGACTCTTGATGATTGTTTGATAATCTTCTTCAATCTCATCATCAACCATATTTAAATAGTCAAACTCAAGGCAATGACCCTTAATTTTTATTATTTTCTTCGGTTGAAAAAAATACAACTCAGGAAACTCAACACCATCAAAGTTAGCAGATTCCAGCTTTTCTACATCATTCTTTAAATCGTATGTCAAATATCCAAAAATCCAATCTTTGGTTTGCTCTTGATAGGTTTTTAAATCGTCAAAGGCATTTTTATGATCCGTTTTTATGGAGGTTAATGCATCAACAGCGATAAGCGCGTCAAAGGAATCATACTTTTGTTTGTGCGCATTGCTATCTAGCCAGACCACTTCATAATATTGTTGTGCCCATTGTAAAATCGAATCCTTAAGAAAAGGTAAATTCTCAAAGGTATAAGTAACTTTTTTTCGCAATACTTAAGATAGTTTAGCTAAGAATTGGTTTAGGGCCTCTTGATGCTGTTTCGCAAGATCGGCATCAACAATACCTTTTGCTTCATCAAAATTTTCTTGAAATGAAGGAAGAGAAAATGTTGCTACAACGGTTGCACCAAAGCGAGGCAATAGATTCGCGGTAATTTCTAAGGCACTCATTCCACCTCTTTTTCCTGGAGAAGTACTCATTAAGAATATGTCAGTTTCAGATAAAAAAGTTTTATCAACTCTAGATAACCAATCTAAAAGATTTTTAAAATAAGCAGAAGGGTTACTGTTGTGTTCGTTTACCGAAATAATCAAACCAGCAGCAGATTTAATTTCTCTATTAAATTCTACAAGAGAATTAACAAATCCATTATTTTTCTCTTCGTCGACACTATATAAAGGAAATGGATAATTGGCTAAATTGACAACCTGCACCTCTTTTTCTCCTACTAGACTAGCAGTATATTGTACTAATTTATAATTTATAGACGAAGATGAGTTACTTCCTGCAAAGGCTAAAATTGTCGACATGCATTTTATTTTAGGGTTATTACAACGAAAATAAAGTAAATAGTGCCAACATGTCTAAAAATTATCTAATTTTGCGACACTAAACATCTAAAATTACTGTTTAACAAGTATATACAGTAAATTATTTATGAAATGATAAATAAACCAGATAGACTTTACTTTATTGATGCCATGCGTGCGTGGGCAATATTAATGATGCTACAAGGGCATTTTGTAGATGGTTTACTAGACAATGCCTTTAGAGACACTTCTCATTTAGGCTATAATATTTGGCTTTATTTTAGAGGTATCACCGCCCCTGTGTTCTTTACGGTATCCGGTTTTATATTTACTTTTCTTTTAACTAAAGGCGATAAAACAGGTTTTAGCAACCCTAGAGTTGCCAAAGGAATAAAGCGTGGCCTACAATTATTATTCATAGGATATCTTTTACGCTTAAACTTTTGGGGGTTACTTGTTGGGCAAATTTACAATACCTTTTATTTAGTAGATGTACTACACTGTATAGGATTATCTTTATTAGGAATTATAGCACTTTATGTTTTAACTGAAAAAAGAAAAGCGCTATTTCCTATTGCCTTACTAGCAATTACCATACTGCTCTTTATTTTTGAGCCTAATTACAGTAAATGGGTACATGCTTACTTACCACAAACTTTTGCGAATTACTTTACCAAAGCTAACGGATCTGTATTCACCATCTTCCCTTGGTTTGGATATGCAACCTGTGGGGCATTTTTATCTTTGGTATTTGCAAAATTTAAAAATGCAAAATATGTATATCCTATAGCCATCACCACTGCCCTAACATTGGGTACTGGTTTGCTATTTGGTTCTTCCTCAGTATTTTTATACTTGGCAGAAACTACAAAAGTTCAATTGTTTGCGGATATCTTTTTCAATAATTACTTATTCATTCGTTTAGGAGATGTATTGTTAGTCTTTGCTGTTTTCATGTTGTTTAGAAAGTTCATGACCAATAGTACGTTACTAAAAATGGGACAGAGTACGCTATCTATCTATGTAGTACATTATATTATTCTATACGGAAGTTTTGTTGGCGTTGGTTTGTACTACTTTTTAAATCATTCATTAGCTCCAACTGTTATTATCCCTGGTGCTATTGCATTTATGGTTACCTGTACCTTCTTGGCGTTACAGTATGAAAAATACAAAATTTTCATCAAAGCAACTATAGCTAATGCCTTAAAACAAGGCACCGTTTTAATAGAACCTTGGGCTACTTTTGCTTTTAAATTAACAAAGGATCTTTTCATCAAAATAAGAAACGCTACTCTTAAGTTATTTAGACTGGTTAAAGATTGATCTCCACTATATTTTTACTTTACAATTTCTATTATCTTCACTTAAAAAATTAGAATATAATGAGTGAAGAAAAATATGCTCCGATTGCCGTAGACTTAGAAAAAGATAAAAATTACGGATGGTGCACTTGTAGTCATAGTAGCAATCAACCATTTTGCGATGGTTCTCATAAAGCACATAATGCAACTCCTTCGATGCGTTTCTCTGTAGAAGAAGATAAAAAAGCATATTTATGTACCTGTAAGAAAACTAGCAATCCACCGTATTGCGATGGTACTCATAAAAATTTATAGCAAAAAAAAAGCCATCTAATTATAGATGGCTTTTTTTATATTAACTGAGTGTTACTTATACATGTAACGCTCTATCTTCTGTGGCTGCAAGCGCCGCTTCTTTCACCGCTTCCGCATAGGTTGGGTGTGCATGACTCATTCTAGCGATATCTTCAGCAGAAGCTCTAAACTCCATAGCGGTTACGCCTTCTGCTATCAAATCTGCTACACGAGCCCCAATCATATGAACCCCTAAAACTTCATCTGTTTTTTTATCCGCAAGAATCTTTACAAATCCGTCGGTATCCCCACTTGCTCTAGAACGTCCTAAAGCACGCATTGGAAAGGAACCAGATTTGTACTCAATACCCGCTTCTTTTAACTGCTCTTCTGTTTGTCCTACTGCTGCAACCTCTGGCCATGTGTAAACAACCCCCGGAATTAAGTTATAATCAATATGAGGTTTTTGTCCTGCTAAAATTTCAGCAACTAAAGTACCTTCTTCTTCCGCTTTGTGCGCAAGCATAGCTCCTTTAATGACATCACCAATAGCATAAATATTAGAAACATTAGTCTGTAAATGCTCATTTACCGCTACTCGTCCTCTTTCTTCTAGTTGTACACCTGCAGCTTCAAGGTTTAACCCATCGGTATAGGCATGACGTCCTACCGCTACTAAGCAATAATCTCCAGTGAAGGTAATTTCTTCTCCTTTTTTATTATCCGCTTTTACGATAACTTCGTCGCCCTTACGTTCTACAGATTTTACTTTGTGAGAAAGTTGGAATTTAATTTTTTGCTTTTTAAGCACTTTCATTAATTCTTTAGACAACGCACCATCCATTCCTGGAATAATACGATCCATAAATTCAACAACTGTAACTTCTGCCCCTAGTCGTTTATAAACTTGCCCTAATTCTAAACCAATAACACCACCACCGATAACAATCATGTGCTTTGGTACTTCTTTTAGTTTCAGCGCTTCTGTAGAGGTGATTACACGCTCTTTATCTAACTTAATAAAAGGTAAGGTTGATGGTTTAGAACCTGTTGCAATAATGGTATTTTTTGCTTCTATAGTTTCTGTTGTTCCATCTGCTTTAGCTACCGTAATGTGCGTAGCATCTTTAAAACTTCCTGTACCCGTAAATACATCAATTTTATTTTTGTCCATCAAAAACTCAATCCCCTTTGTTGTCATATCAACAACACTTTGTTTACGAGATATCATTTTTTCAAGATTCAGTTTAATGTCTCCAGAAATTTCAATTCCATGATCTTCAAAATGTTTTATAGCATCTTCATAATGATGAGAAGAATCTAATAATGCCTTAGAAGGAATACACCCCACATTTAAGCAAGTTCCTCCCAAAGTGCTATATTTTTCAATAATTGCAGTTTTCATTCCTAATTGCGCACAGCGAATAGCTGCAACATATCCACCTGGACCTGAACCAATAATGGCTACATCGTATAAACTCATAATTTTGAATTAATTTTTATAAACATAACAAAATTAGTACTATTTTCTGGTTTAAATGCCTTCAAAGGCCTAAACTTCTGTTATAATAAAGCGCTAAATGGTAATTGCTGTGGTATGCTTAACTTCTGTAATCACAAATGAACTTTGCGTACTTCCTATGTGACTAATGGCTGTAAGTTTTGAAACCATAAAATTTCTGTACTCCTCCATATCCGTCACATGAACCTTTAAAATATAATCATAGTCGCCGCTAATATGATAGCACTCTACTACCTCTTTTAATTTTACCACCTCCTTTTCAAATAGGGTAACAAAGTCTTTGGTATGCTGTGCTAATTTTACATGACACAACACCGTAAACTCTTTGTTTACTTTTTTCTTGTTGACTAAGGCTACATATTTATCAATCGCTCCGTTTTTCTCTAAGCGCTTAATTCTTTCATAAACCGCTGTCACAGATAAGTTTAAGCTGTTCGCATACTCTTTAGTGGTTCTTTTACTATTGGCCTGAAGTAAGCTCAACAGCTTCGCATCAATTTCATCTAATTTCATTCTGATATATTTTCACTATTTATAGCTCCAACGGTAGTATAACAAACTATAAAACTACAAAATACACTATTGTTAGTTTTATAATCTATAAATACCATCATTCATTGATATATTTTAACAATATACGTAATTTTAAGGAAGATTAAGGTGTTGAAATATCCGCTGATTCAGTTTTTATTTGTTTGTTGATATCTGGATTGGCGGATTACCCTTTTTACGTAATTTAAAACATAACGAGACATGGATCACAAAGCAGCAGATAACTTACAGGATTTACAATTTTTTGGAGAATTTGGAGGAGTAAACCCTTCCATATCAGACTCTTCTACCTATACCTTTATGGCTGCCAAAACCATGTTTGATACCTTTGAAGGAAATACTGAAGGGTGTTACCTCTATAGTAGACACTCCACTCCTTCTAACCTATATTTAGGAGAAGCACTAGCCACCCTAGAAGGTACCGAAACTGCGAATGTATACGCCAGCGGTATGGGAGCCATTACCTCCGTGATTTTACAAATGTGTGATGCCGGTGATCATATTGTAAGTAGTAGAACTATCTATGGAGGTACGTATGCTTTTATGAAAAACTTCCTTAAAAAATTCGCGATCAATACCTCTTTTGTAGACACTACAAACCTAGCCGCTGTAGCACAAGCAATCACCCCGAATACAAAAATGATTTACTGCGAGGCAGTGAGTAATCCGCTTTTAGAAGTAGCCGACATCGCCGCATTATCAAAATTGGCAAAAAAACATAATTTACCCCTTGTGGTAGATAATACATTTTCTCCTTTAGCTATTAGCCCTGGAAAATTAGGTGCCGATGTAATCATACATAGCTTAACCAAATTTATAAATGGCACAAGTGATTGCGTTGCAGGCGTCGTATGTGGTACCGTAGATTTTTGTGCTAGCTTAAAAGATGTGAACAGTGGCGCCGCTATGTTACTAGGAAGCACTTTAGACAGCTTACGTTCTTCTTCAATTTTAAAAAACATGCGCACCTTACCTATTAGAATGAAAAAGCATGCTGAGAATGCACAGTATTTAGCGGAGAAATTTGAAGCAGACGGATGGGCTGTTTCTTACCCAGGTTTAGCTTCTCATCCTGGTCATGAAACCATGACGAGACAAATGAATAAAGATTTTGGCTATGGTGGTTTACTTACCTTAAATGTAGGGAGTTTAGACAACGCCAATAATTTGATGGAATTAATGCAAAAAAAGAATTTGGGGTATTTAGCCGTTAGTCTAGGCTTTTACAAAACGCTCTTTAGTGCACCAGGAACGTCTACCTCTTCTGAAATCCCTATGGAGGAACAGAAAGAAATGGGACTTGGCGAAGGTTTAATTCGGTTTTCTATTGGATTGGATGATGATATAGCCCGCACCTATAAAATTATGAAAGCGTGCATGCAAGAGTTAAATATTCTAAGCACAGAAAAGGTAAGCGCATAAAATACCGTATACCACACTTGCAGGAATAGCGCCAAAATCGTATTATTACGGAATAACAAATTACATTTTTAATGCAAAATCAAAGCTTAAATCCTTCGGGACCTGAAAATGAACACATTGTAGAAAATAAAGAGCTGAGCATTTGGGAAGCTTTAATTCCAGTATTCATTTTAGTAGGCATGTTGGCGTACAACGTATTTGTTTTTGGTGATGATGCATTAAGTGGATCTAACCAATTTATATTATTATTAGGTGGCGCTGTCGCCGCTATTGTAGGTTTCTTTAATAAAGTAAGCTACGAGCAAATGATGGCGGAAGTTGCAGAAAATTTAAAATCGACCTCCGGAGCTTTACTTATTTTACTAATGGTAGGTGCCCTTTCGGGAACCTGGTTGGTAAGTGGTATAATTCCGTCTATGATTTATTATGGACTTCAAGTATTAAATCCAACAATATTTTTGGCTGCATGTGTCATTATTTGTTCGGTAATCTCGGTAGCTACAGGAAGCTCATGGACTACCTCTGCAACCGTAGGTATTGCCTTAATTGGTATTGGTAATACTTTAGGAATTCCTTTAGGGATGACGGCAGGAGCTATTTTATCTGGCGCCTACTTTGGAGATAAGATGTCGCCATTGAGTGATACCACAAACTTAGCACCAGCTATGGCAGGAGGAGAATTGTTTACGCATATTAAATATATGTTCTACACCACCATTCCAACCATATCGGTAACCTTAATTGTTTTTATAATTTTAGGTTTTAATATTGATACTACTGGTACTGCTGATACACAATCTATTCTAAATTCTATTGATGATACCTTTAATATTACGGGATGGTTATTTATTGTTCCATTGGTTGTAATTGCCTTAATATTAAAGAAAGCTCCTCCCCTTTTAGCCTTATTAGTAGGTACTTTATTGGGTGGTGTTTTTGCGATACTATTTCAACCAGAAATAGTAATGAACATCACGGGTGCAGCCTCGCTCACCTTTGAGTCTGCATATAAAGGAATTTTAAACGCAATTACCGTGAAGACGGCTATTGCTACCGAAAATGCTGCCTTGAGTGATTTATTCGCTTCCAAAGGAATGGCGGGCATGTTAGGTACTATCTGGTTAATTATTTGTGCCATGGTTTTTGGTGGTATTATGGATGGTATTGGTGCGCTTGCTAGAATAAGTAGATCTTTATTAAGCCTAGCCCAATCTACCTTTAGCTTATTTGCGAGTACTGTAGCTAGTTGTATTGCCTTAAATGTAACGGCATCTGATCAATATTTAGCCTTAGTAGTTCCGGGAAAAATGTTTGCTAAAGCTTATAAAGACAAAGGCTTGGCTCCCGAAAACTTAAGTAGAACTCTGGAAGATTCAGGAACGGTGACGTCTGTATTAATTCCTTGGAATACCTGTGGTGCTTACCACAGTAGCGTTCTTGGAGTTCCTGTGGTAGATTATCTGGTATTCGCCATATTCAATTGGCTAAGCCCTATAATGACCTTAATATTCGCAGGATTAAACATTAAAATCAAGCGTCTGGTTCAAGGAGAGAAAAAAGAAACTGCAACCGTTTAAAAAATAGTTTTTCACCTTAAAAAATTACAAGCTACGATAATCACTACGTAAGCATCATTCTATTGCCAAACTCATAAAATATCTTCCCTAAAATTATAGAATTAATACTATTTATCTGTTATGGATTCTATCATCAATAAATAGTATGGACCTATCAATTTTTTAAATATTTATTCGTCCTATTCTCCTTTTCTAATCTTAATTTTACGGTAGATAAAAACACTAAAAAATTAATAGAATATGTCAATAGTAGGTAAAAAGTTTCCAAGTTTAAACGTAAACGCAATGAATGATCTAGGAGATACTTTTAAGATTAACGTTTTAGAAGAAGCTCAAAGGAATAATAAAAAAGTTGTTCTTTTCTGGTATCCTAAAGATTTTACTTTTGTTTGCCCTACAGAATTGCATGCTTTTCAAGCTGCATTAGGCGAATTTGAAAAAAGAAATACGATAGTTATTGGTGCTTCTTGTGATACTCCTGAGGTTCATTTTGCATGGTTAAGTACAGCAAAAGATAATGGAGGAATAGAAGGGGTAACGTATCCTATCTTAGCAGACAGCAATAGAAATTTAGCGTCTACTTTGGGAATCTTAGATATTACGAACGAAGAGTACAATGACGAGACTGGAGTTGTTACTGTAGAAGGTGATAATGTAACGTACAGAGCTACGTACTTAATAGATGAAGAAGGTACTGTATTTCATGAAGGGGTTAATCATATGCCAGTAGGTAGAAACGTAAATGAATTTTTACGTTTGATTGATGCATACGCTCACGTACAGAAAAACGGCGAAGTTTGTCCTGCAAACTGGGAAGAAGGTAAAGATGCTATGCAAGCTAACGCTAAAGGAACTAAAGAATATTTAGCAAGTCACGTTAACTAAATTTATATTCCCCATCACTTGTGGTGATGGGGTTAATTTCTAAATTAATTACTTATGATTTTAGAATTAGAACAAGATAATTTACAGGAAATTATTGACCAAAATGAAAATGTAGTAGTTCAATATTCTGCTACTTGGTGTGGTAATTGTCGTATCATGAAGCCTAAATTTAAAAAAGAGGCTACAACAAACGAGCATATTACTTTTGTGCTTGCTGATGCAGAGAAATTTCCTGAATCTAGGAAATTAGCCAATGTAGATAATCTTCCAACTTTTGCCGCATTTACAGGCGGAAAATTGAAGAATCAAGTACAAACTAATAAGTATGATGTATTAAAAGAATTGATCAGTGAAGTTACCAGTAATTAAGCACCTGACAAACTTCATCCAAGAGAATGATGAAGACTACGTATTAGAAACGATAGAAACACTCGAAGCATTAACAGAAGTACCTTCTCTTAAAGATGAAGAACTAGATGTTATTGGAGAGTTAATCTCTAATATGTACGGAGCCATAGAAGTTCATAAAGCAGTAAAGAGTGGCGCTTCTCAAAAAGAAGCCCTAAATAGCTTTATGCAACGTGTAATGGGTTCTATAGATAAATAAGAACCCCTTTTTAAAGTTTGAAGTCCATTTCTAATCCGAATGGACTTTTTTTATTTAAAATTTTCAAAAACTATTTTAACATTTAAAAGATATATTTTATAATTTCACAAAGAATTAAATTCAATTAAAATTATGGCTGTTGTAACATTAAAAGGAAATAAATTAAATACCATAGGAAGTTTGCCTGCAGTAGGCACTTCTGCTCCAAGCTTTACACTTACAAAGAACGATTTATCGGCTGCTGATTTATCGCAATACAAAGGAAAAAAAGTAGTTTTAAATATTTTCCCTAGCGTAGATACAGGAACTTGTGCACAATCTGTTCGTCAGTTTAACACAGAAGCATCCGAACTAAAAGATACGGTTGTGTTATGTATCTCTAAAGATTTGCCCTTTGCGCAAGCGCGTTTTTGTGGTGCAGAAGGCTTGAGTAATGTAGAAATGTTATCTGATTTTAAAGATGGTAATTTTGGAACTAACTATGGTTTATCTTTTGCAGACGGACCATTGGCGCCATTACTTTCTAGATCTGTAGTGGTTTTAAATGAAGAAGGCAATGTAATTTATACAGAGCAAGTAGCAGAAACTGTAGACGAGCCTAATTACAAAGCTGCATTAGAAGCGATAGTAAATGCCTAAAAAAGAATCTTTTTTAGTAAATAGAATCAAGAGTGTCGGCTTCGCTTTGCGTGGAGCCGTTCTTTTAATTCGGACCGAAGCAAGTATAAAAATTCAGGTTTTTATTGCTATTGTTATGACCATTGCTGGTTTCTATTTTGAGATCACCAAAACAGAGTGGATTTTACAAATATTCGCTATTGCATTAGTTCTTGGCGTAGAAGGAATGAATACTGCTGTAGAAAAAATATCGGACTACATACAACCAGAATTTGATAAAAAAATTGGTTTTATAAAAGATATTGCTGCAGGCGCCGTAATGCTTGTATCTATTGCATCTACGATAATTGGAATGATTATATACCTCCCAAAGATTTTTTAGATCGGTTATAGCTTCCCCATACAAGGTAAATTTGTATTTTAGCCCTCTAGAATAAAAGATTTAATGGCAAAAAAGTCAAAAAGTTCAAAATCAACGGCTCCTAAAAAAAAGGCGTCTTTAAAATTATCAAAACAAAATAAAATTATATTAGGAAGCTTAATTATGCTTTTTAGTGTAGCACTTTTTTTTGCTTTCATATCGTTCTTTTTTACCTGGCAGGACGACCAAAGTTTACTTTCCGAATTTTCTAATCGGAATCAAGAAGCAAAAAATCTTCTCAATAAATTTGGGGCGTCTATAAGTCACCTTTTCGTCTATAAAGGTTTCGGTATTGCTGCTTTAATATTCACTTTTCTTTTCTTTATTAGTGGCTTAAGACTCTTTTTAAGTCTTACCAAAACAGGACTCCTAAGAAAATGGATTTGGGGATTGGTCTTTATCATATGGATCTCACTAAGCTTAGGCTTCTTTGCTGAGAAAAGACCGCTATTAGGTGGATTAGTAGGTTATGAGATGAATGATTTTATGCAGGATTATGTCGGAAAACTAGGCGTAGTCTTACTATTAATTTTTGGTCTTGTGGTAATCTTAGTGCGTTTATTTAAGTTAACTCCAGATCATATTTCTGAATACTATAAGAATAAGAAAAGCGCTATTTCTAAAGAGTTTAATGAAAAAGATGCGGCAGAAACCTATTCTGAAGAAGAAATAGAAGCACTTATTCAAAAAGAAGAAAAGCAAAAAGTGGTAGATACCTACACCCACAAAAAAGATATTCCAGTAATGGAAACCAAGAAAGAAACTAAGACGGAAACCAAGACCATTATAGATAAGGATTTTGAGGTTACCATTCCTGTTGAAGAAGATGTTGTGGAAGAAGAACTTCCTATGGAGGTAGAAAAAATAGTAGAAGAAGGAGAAGAAACCGATAATCTAGCCAGTAAATTGGTGGAAGATTATGGCGAATTTGATCCTACGCTAGAATTAGGGAATTATAAGTTCCCTACGATAGATTTATTAGACCAACACGGAGTAACGGGTGGTATTACCATCAACCAAGAAGAATTAGAAGAGAATAAAAATAAGATTGTAGAAACCTTAAAAAACTACAAGATAGGTATCGCACAAATTAAGGCTACTATTGGACCAACGGTAACGCTTTACGAGATTGTTCCAGAAGCTGGCGTGCGTATTTCTAAGATTAAAAACTTAGAGGATGATATTGCTTTATCACTTGCAGCTTTAGGAATTCGTATTATCGCCCCTATACCGGGAAAAGGAACTATAGGTATTGAGGTTCCTAACAAGAATGCCACTATTGTATCTATGCGCTCTGTAATTACGTCTAGTAAGTTCCAGAAGGCAGAAATGCAATTGCCTATTGCTTTTGGTAAAACCATTAGTAATGAGACATTCGTTGTCGATTTGGCTAAAATGCCTCACCTCTTAATGGCAGGAGCAACAGGACAAGGTAAGTCTGTTGGTTTAAATGCGGTATTAACCTCATTACTTTATAAGAAGCACCCTGCGGAAGTAAAATTTGTATTGATCGACCCTAAAAAGGTAGAATTAACCCTGTTCAACAAAATAGAACGTCACTATTTAGCAAAATTACCAGATTCTGAAGATGCTATTATAACCGACAATACTAAGGTAATACACACCTTAAACTCGCTTTGTATAGAGATGGACAATCGGTATGAATTGCTTAAAATGGCATTGGTACGTAATATAAAGGAGTATAATGTAAAGTTTAAAGCTAGAAAACTAAACCCTAATGACGGGCATATGTTTCTACCTTATATTGTATTAGTTATTGATGAGTTTGCAGATTTGATTATGACTGCCGGTAAAGAAGTAGAAACTCCTATTGCACGTTTGGCACAACTTGCCCGTGCTATTGGTATTCACTTAATTATTGCCACGCAACGTCCTTCTGTAAACGTTATTACCGGTATTATCAAAGCCAATTTCCCGGCACGTATCGCGTTTAGAGTTACCTCTAAAATAGATTCCCGTACTATTTTAGATGCACAAGGTGCAGACCAACTTATTGGTCGTGGTGACATGTTATACACCCAAGGAAATGATGTGACACGAATTCAGTGTGCTTTTGTTGATACACCTGAAGTTGCTAAGATTGTAGAATTCATAGGCTCTCAGCGCGCATATCCAGATGCACATTTGCTTCCAGAATATGTTGGAGAAGATTCTGGCACAAGTCTTGATAATAACATCACAGATAGAGATGCTTTATTCCGTGAAGCTGCAGAAGTTATTGTAATTGCACAGCAAGGATCGGCATCTTTAATCCAAAGAAAACTAAAATTAGGTTATAATAGAGCCGGTAGAATTATTGATCAATTAGAGGCCGCAGGTATTGTGGGTCCGTTTGAAGGTAGTAAAGCCAGACAGGTATATGTTACAGACATGGCCGCTCTTGAAGTAATTTTTAACAACGAAAAAAAATAAAATTTGATTATGAAAAAGATTATTGTTTTAGTAGCACTTTTCACCTCTGCCCTATCTATGGCGCAATCTTCCGCAAAAGCAAAAACATTGTTGGATGATGTTTACAACAAGGTAAAAAGTTATGACAATATTTACGTAGATTTTAAATATGCTTTAAATAATAAAGAAGCAAATATCAACCAAGAAACTCGCGGTGATGTTACGATGAAGGGCGATAAGTATTTATTTAACTACTTAGGCTCACAGCAGTTATTTGATGGTAGTAAAGTGTATACTATTGTTCCAGAAAACGAAGAAGTAACTATTGAAGCGAAATCTACGGAAGAAAATACCATCACTCCTTCTAAAATGTTGACTTTTTACAAAAAAGGACATAATTATGAAATGGATATTCTTCAAACTATTCAAGGTAGAAAAATTCAATTTGTAAAATTAACACCTATAGATACCAATTCTGAGATTAAATCTATCCTTTTAGGGATTGATGCAGAAACAAAACACATCTATAAATTGATTGAAACAGGCAAAAACGGAACTAAAACAACCATCACTGTTAATTCTTTTAAAACAAATCAGACTTTATCAAAAACCTTATTTACATTTGATGAAGCTAAGTACAAAAAAGAAGGCTATTATATCATAAGGAATTAAGCATTGAGAATATTAGACCGTTATTTATTAAGTAGATTCTTATACAATTTCTTCAGCTCGTTTGCAATATTGATGCTCATCTTCATATTTCAAACGATTTGGCTGTTTATAGACGATTTGGCTGGTAGAGGCTTGGATATTATGATTATCCTTAAGTTTCTCTTCTATATTATGCCCAATCTTATGGAGAAGGTACTTCCATTGACGGTACTTCTAGCCTCAATTTTAACCTTTGGATCCATAGCAGAGAATTATGAATTTGCCGCAATGAAAGCCTCTGGTATTTCTTTGCAACGGTCTATGCGACCTTTAATTATTTTTGTTTCCATTTTAGGGATTGTGGTATTTTATTTTGCCAATAGCGTCATCCCTGCTTCCGAACAGAAAATATACAACCTCAGAAAAAATATTGGACAAGTAAAACCCTCTACAGCCATTGTAGAAGGTGCTTTTAGCGATTTAGAAGGTACCAACATGAATATGAAGGTAGATCGTAAATATGGTGATAATGATCGCTTTCTAGAGAATGTTATCATCCATAAAAAATCTAATAACAGTATTAACAATACGGTTATTAAAGCCAAAACTGGCGAATTGGTCAGTAGTGAAGGATCTGATATTTTAAAATTGGTTTTAAGAGATGGCCATTATTATGAGGACATCGAAAAAAAGAAAACCTCTGAAAATAAGAAATTCCCCTTTGCTAAATCGAGCTTTGAAGTATATACCATCAATCAAGATATCTCTAAATTAGACGTTAATCTAGAAGAAGATAGAGCGGTAACTACAGATAAGATGAAAAATGTAGTTCGGTTAATTAAAGATGCCGATTCTATTAAAAAGAACAACCTGTCTATTATAGAAACTTTTTCTAAGAGTATTCACAACCGCGCAGGAGCCTTTGCTGTATTATCAAAAAAAGATAGTGTGGATAGGGCTAATTTTGTACCGCTTAGTAAAGACTCTTTACGCTTACAAAAAGCCGTTTTTGACACGCTTACTATTGTGAATTTATATCCAGTATATCAAAAGAGTCAGATTTTGAATGCGGCAAAAAATACCACTACCAATATTATTGCTTCCGTAAGCAGTAAGAAAGATGAAATGGATAAACGCTATAAGATCTACAATATGCACATTGTATCGTTGCATAAAAAGTTTGCGTTGGCCTTATCCTGTATTGTGTTATTCTTTGTAGGGGCACCTTTAGGGGCTATTATTAGAAAAGGCGGATTAGGGTTACCTATGGTTGTTGCCATTATCTTGTTTCTAACCTATTACTTTATTGGTGTATTTTCTGAAAACTATGCTAAGGAAGGAAACATGAGTCCTATTATCGGAGCTTGGGCATCTACCTTAATAATGCTCCCCTTGGGAATCTTTTTAACCAAAAGGGCTACAGAAGATAAAGGATTGATAAGTTTTGGAGTCGTTATAGACTTCTTTAAAAATGGTTTTAAAAAATTAATGCCTAGTACAAAATAAAACATATGGACAATATGAGGAATCTAGATGCTATAGAAGACGCAATTATCGATATTAAAAACGGTAAAGTTATTATAGTTGTTGATGACGAAAATAGAGAAAATGAAGGCGACTTTTTAGCCGCTGCAGAATTGGTTACTCCTGAAGTAATCAATTTTATGGCTTCGCAAGGTCGTGGACTTATTTGTACCCCTTTAACTGAAAGCAGATGTAAAGAGTTGGGCTTGCCTATGATGGTCACCAACAACACAGACCATATGGAAACCGCTTTTACAGTATCTGTAGATTTACGAGGTAAAGGAGTTACCACTGGTATTTCTGCCGGAGATAGAGCTAAAACCGTACTATCTTTAACAGATCCTGAGACCAAACCTTTTGATTTGGCGAGACCAGGGCATATTTTTCCTTTAGTGGCGAAAGAAGGTGGCGTTTTACGTAGAACAGGACATACTGAAGCTGCTATAGATTTTGCACGATTGGCAGGATTACAACCCGCTGGTGTTATCGTGGAGATTATGAACGAAGATGGTTCTATGGCGCGCTTACCAGAACTAATGGAAGTTGCTAAAAAACACGATTTAAAGATTGTTTCCATCGAGGCTTTAATTGCCTACCGTATGGAACACGATAGTTTAATAGAGAAAAAAGAAGACTTCACTATTACCACTCGTTTTGGAGATTTTAGATTGCGTGCCTACCAACAAACTACAAACGATCAAGTACATATTGCTTTAACCAAAGGCACTTGGAAGAAAGACGAAAAAATTCTTACGAGAATTAATTCTACTTTAGTGAATAATGATATTCTTGGTACACTCACCAACAATCCTGATAAGAAACTTGAGGATATGTTTAATGCGATTAATGCCGAAGGTAAAGGCGCCTTTTTGTTTATCAATCAAGAAAGTCAGTCTTTAAACCTTTTAAATAGATTATCTGATTTAAAAACACTACAAGCCAAAGGAGAAATGAAAGCTCCTAAAATTGAAATGGATGCCAAAGATTTTGGTGTTGGTGCACAGATATTACACGACCTTAATATTTCTAAAGTAAAACTACTAACCAATAGCATACAGTCTAAACGTGTAGGTATTATTGGGTATGGATTAGAAATTATCGAGTACGTAAAATACTAAGCTAATACTGTTTTAATAGCGGTAATCATCGCTTTTGCTCTTGCCTGCACCTGCTCTTCTGTCCAGCTTAATTTAATTAAGCAAGAAATGGTGCGTGATAAAACTTGATCAGAAGCAGAAAAATCTTTCGCTTCAGAAGTATATACCGCGCGCTCTATGGTTTCAGAAAACTGATTTAAAGATTTTAGTTCTTTTAAATGGTCCCATTTTGTATGGTAATGCCAGTTGTTATCATACCAATAAAAAGAAGCATCCACTCCGTGTTGTCCTAAAGAGGTATGTGCCGTTTTTGCTAGTTGTTCTGTTGGAAGAAAGAAACTTATAAAAGAATAATTCTGAACGCCACTTTCTGGTATTTTTCGAAAGGTAATTTCAGGAATGGTTTTTAATGCGTCCTCTAAAATTGTATAATATTTTTTCTGAGTGGCTAAAAACTCATCCAAACGCTGAATTTGAGCTACACCAACCGCTGCATGTAATTCTGATATTCTGTAGTTATACCCCAGAAAAGGATGTCCTTCTGCTCCCCTATCTTTTCCTATATGATCATGTCCGTGATCTGAATAATGATCGGCATGGGTATAATACTCTTTGTTGTTTGTAATTAGTCCGCCACCCTCACCACAGGTAATTGTTTTCACATAATCGAACGAAAAACATCCTATATCTCCAATACTCCCTAGCGGTTTATTATCATAAGAACCACCAATAGCTTGGCAGGCGTCTTCTACCAGCACCAAATCATGTTTTGCACATAACTTAAGTAACGGATTTAAATCTACCATAGAACCACACATATGCACGGGCATGATGGCTTTGGTACGTTCTGTAATGGCATTTTCTACCGCTGTAGCGTTTAAGCCTAAGGTTTCATCAACATCTACCAGAACAGGAATAGCCCCTACCGCTAAAATAGCCTCAAAAGTAGCTACAAAGGTGAATGTAGGCATGATCACTTCATCTCCAGCACCAACACCCGCACTGACCAATGCTACGCTTAAAGCGGCTGTACCGCTACTTACTAATTGCGCGTATTTTGTTTGCATGCGTTCGGCCAATAACTTTTCTAATTTAACAGCCTTCCAATCGTTACGGGCTCCGTCAAAACCATAACGCATGAGTACTCCTGAATCTAAAACATCATTGACTTCTTTCCGTTCCGCATCTCCGAACAATTCAAATCCAGGCATATTTTTTCAATTATAAAGTTAACATGAAATCCGGTTGCAAATTAAACGGATTTAGCGCGTTATTCAAACCTTAAAGACAACTAATTAATCTCAATAATACTATCGCTTAGCGGCTTTCGTACTTTTTCTAAGGTGGCAAACAAATCATCTGCTGCCCTATACCCTACTGGCAGTACTAAGACCGAAGTTAAGTTTGTATCCTTGATCCCTAAAAGTTCATCATATTTACTCGGAACAAAACCTTCCATGGGACAAGAATCTATCTGCTCCATGGCACAAACTGTTAGCAAGTTCCCCAAAGCCAAATACGCTTGCTTGGTCGCCCAGGCTTTTTTCTCTTCGGCAGTCATTTTTGAAAACGTAGCAATTAAAGAATCCCGAAACGGATGTAGAATTTCATCACTCGTATTTCGGATGTCTTTGATTAAGTTGAAATAATTTCGGATGTAGGCTTCCGATATATCGGTTTCTATACAGAGAATTAATACGTGTGATGCTTGAGCTACTTGTTGTTGGTAGTACGAGTGTGCTACTAAATTCTCTTGTAGTTCTTTATTGTGCACTACCATTAATTTTAATGGCTGCAACCCATACGAAGTTGCCGTGAGATTAAAGGCCTCCTTTAAGAGGTTTATTTTAGCCTCACTTAAAAGCTTAGTAGTATCAAATTTTTTAACGGCATAACGCCATTGTAAAGAGTCTATACTCGAATTCATTAAATCATATTAAATATAAGCAGTGTAAATACTACAATACCTTGCCGTAAAATTACTTTTTTAAAATGATACCTATTCGTAATTCGCTAAAAAATAGACTGCTAAAGTAGAATTACAATTTTAAAGGAAAAAAATGTGAAAATATTTTCAAAAGCAGGGTTGATATTTAAAAAAGGTTTATATATTTGCACCCGCATTCAGGGAATACCTGATGAGGCACTCAGGAGAATTGGCAGAGTGGTCGAATGCGGCAGTCTTGAAAACTGTTGAGGGTCACACCTCCGGGGGTTCGAATCCCTCATTCTCCGCTTAGAGCAAAGCTCAATATCGAAAGATATTGGGCTTTTTTATTTTAAGAAATGTCAAAAACATTGTTTTTGTAAATAAATTAAAATAAAAAAGCCCGTAAATTGCGCTAGCAATTTGAGCTTTATTGTCAGGTGCGGATACCTAGGGATGCACGAAGTGAATCCCCTCTTTCCCGTTATAAAATCTTCAATGAAGAAGCTTGGTATTAATTCAAATACATTTCTGTTAGACTCAAACCCCTATAACCTTTTTAGGAATCAACTGATAACTTATTTTAAGTTGGTAATAACTGGCTGTAAAGCATTTTGAAACTTAGGTAAATAATGAACGAAAAACTCATTCATTTTAACCCAATCATTTTTATCATATAAGTTCACATTATTTATTTCATATTTTATCCGACTCATTTTATAATCAGTTAATTCTTCCCATTCAAGCTCAGCACCAAAATTCTTTTCAATAAGGTCTTTACTAACCAATATCTTTTTGAAATACTTTTTATTTTGATCTTTATCAGATGTTGCCAACACTAGCTCTATTCTTGCAAATTTTCCCGTTATTACAAATGTAAATCCTAAACCTGTAACTCCTGCCCCAGCACTTAACCAATGACCTTTTGTAGGATTTACATTATGAAATAAATCTGTATCTACAATCAAAGGCAATAACTGCTTCCAATATTCTTTACGTAAAGCATAACGATTTGGCATATTCCCTTCAGAACTATCAGTATACTTTATTAATAATTCATCTTCAAGTTCAAATAGCTTTAATAGCTTTTTTAGACTGTTAAATTTAGAATTACTATCTAAGTTAGATTCTATGAAATAGCCATTATCTAATCCTTGAGGTGTTCTAAAATCTTCAGGATTCCTTGCTATCTTAAATATATTTGATGCCCCTAATAAAAGTTGAGGGTTTTTCTCATATAGCTTTTCGATTACGTAAACATACATTTGAGATATAATCTCTTCATCTACTTTAGTATTTTCAAATATAAAATACTCTAACTTTTTATGAGTAGGTATTTCCGCATCAAATATATTTTGCTCTTCAGTATTCTCTATAATGGGCATTACAACATCTGGATAATACCATATTTTTAGAAATCGTTTACTAATTAAGTTAAAGCGTTCATTATAACTAACAATGTCCCAATTATTGACAGTTTTAAGAAAATCATTCAACCAAAGACGACTATAATTATAGCCTTGCTCTCCATTTTTTATATTCATCGCTTTCTTTTCAATAAATGTCTTATTGCTTAATGATCCATTATTTCCAGACAATGTAAGATTAGCTAGTGTATTGAGGAATTTCTCTTTGAACATAAAGTAATCATCTGAAGAGATGCATGAATTCCAGTCCTTATTGGGTGTTTGAGGAAAAATATGCTCTATAGTGATACTTTCATTATTTGTATTTACATATTCCCTATTATTATAATTCTCTAACAACTCAAACATGTAATTACGATTCTTGGACTGTATATTATACAAGTCTTTGTCCTTAAGGGCTGTTTTTAAATCTTCATCGGTTGGAAATTTTCCACTCCCACGTTTCTTTATTAATGCTAAGGCGATTGAATCGTAATAATCTTCTGTATCAACTTCTGAATATAAAGACATAAAAATCTTGTTCAGGGCATTAGTAGGTAATCCTACAACAAACCTTCTCCAAGTATATGATTGAATGAGCTTTAAAATTTTAACTAGTTCATCTGTAGTAATTAAACCATTTTCTGCATCTTCAAAAACTTGTAATAGAAAAGGAAAAGCGACATTTATTTCTAACCTAGAAATATATTCTAATTCTTTACGGATACATTTGTCTTGAACAGAAGAAGGGTTAATCAGTTTTTTGTAATGAACAGAAAGTGACTTTATATTTTCTAATTCTTGTGTATATGTCTCGTCTTTTTCGACATATAACTTCTTAAACTCTAGATAAACTTTATTCTTATTTGGTATTTTCTTGTTACGCAAAGTTAAATAATCTCTGATGTATTCGGAAACTAAAGATTTTTGTTTAACTATATCTCTTGCATTATCTTCAATCGGATTCCAAATTTGTTCAAATACTTTATTTTGATTTAAAGGGTCTAAATCCATCAAAATATAATTTCTAATTAAATCAGATTGTGATAAATCTAATCCTGTAGAATTTAAACTTTCAAAAATACGCTGCGGATCATCTTTACCTCTCTCTAAAGATACTTCAACAAAGATTAATCGCTTTAAACCATTCAGAATTATATTAAAATTATCCTTAGTGATAAAACTTCTAAAATAATTAAAATTCTCAATTACATTAGAATAGTTATTAAATTCGTTTTCCGTACCATACATTATCGTTTTAAAAGCTAAGGAATTACTATCTGTTTGTTTAAGTTTTAACTTACTAGATTCTCTTTGCACATATTGATTGGTTAAAAACATATTTAACACCATGTCAGAATCATTTGGCATGTTATTCTCCTTAGCAAAACGAAATAAAGCTACATATATAATGTTAATAGTAGTTAAGCGTTGCTGACCGTCAATAATCACCAATTCCTTTACTTCACTAGTACTGTAAATGCCCTCATGGATAAAAACAATACTGCCTATAAAATGTGTTCCCCTATTATTGATCTCTACACTTACAATATCATTAATTAGCTCTTTACATTCGCTATTTGTCCAATCATAATTACGTTGATAAACAGGTATTACAAACTGAACGTTTTGGGCCTGTAAAAAACTTGTTATTGGTAGTTCATTTGCTTTCATGGATTATTTATATAAAATAAATACTTATTCGTTTTTCTATTAAAGGTTATATTTTTCCTTAGCACTATTCCAGTTCTTTCTGAGAATTGGTTTATCTACACTAGTTTGTTTGTTAGACAGTTCTCCTGAAAAATGACAAAACTTTTCACTATAGGTTTTATCGCCAAATTTACTCCACAATTTATAAGCTTCTGGACATAATGGTTTTTTAGGATTAAAAGGAATTGGCTTGCCTGTTCTAATACAGAATCCCATTGACACCGAACTATTTGTATCCGATTTTTCTTTTAATGGTTTAAGTACTTTTTTAGCTACTCTAGCTTTTATTCTTTTGCTCTCAAAAAACTCAGACAACTTATCTTCTTTGGTCTTTGACTTGACATAATTTTGTTTAAGACCCAATAATGTTTTTTCAAATTTTGGTATACGTTGAAACAAAATTTCTGACTGTTCAATCACTCTTAGAAAATAGTTTGAGGCCTTTTTATCATAACTATCTCCTCCTGTAACATTTGTGACAAGATCTTGAGCTATTTCTCCTAACAATGTCGTTTTACTTAAGACACCAGCCTCAATATTGTTATCTTGAGAGAACTCATATAAATTCATAGAAGTTAAAATTGCAGATGTTTCATTAGCATAGTATTTAGCGTGAAGTCTTTTTTCGTATCTAATTTCAATATTTGGAAATTCTTTGAAAAAATCGAAGTCCTCCTTTTTCATACTTTTAGACATATCTAGTTCATTTTTCCCAAAGACAACAATGATTTTTAATTTGGGATTTTCGAATTTAGCTTTAAGTGTTGAAGAATATCTATTATGCAGTTTTATATATGGTGATATTAAAATAATCTGCTCTTTTGCACTCTCAAATATTCTTTCTATTTCAGTATTTAGTTCGTTTCCTGTTAAAAATTGAGCCATATAACTATATTATTTTTGGTTGATAAATTGATTGTTAATTATTAACTGTTTTCTATAATTTTTATTTCATTTACAGTTAAGCCATATTACTTATCTACCAGGACAATAATTTATTTATCACTTTCGTATAATTTTATTAATACTCAAAAGAAACCATCTAATAATCTTAATAGATTTCATAATGGAGTTTTAAGAATATTTAGCATAAAAATCCTACAAGTAAATAATAACAAATATCATAAACTATCACAACATAGTTCTGCGGTTTCCCGCAGTATTGCAAATAATTTATAAAATAAGGGAGAAATTGAGTGTGAAGGCCTAGTAAATTCTACTATATCTGCATTGTGTGAAATAGCAAAAGCTTTAGAAGTTCATTTAAAGTATTCCTTAAACATCAAATAGCTATTTATACTACATTTTATTGTTTTTAAGCCAGTAGGTTTACGACCACTTTAACCATCATGTCATTATCGTTAGGGTGGCATTGCGCTATCATTACGATAAGGGCTACTACCGTAGTATCTGCCACTATTTATTCTCCATTTTTAGCGTACAATAAATGATTACGTTCCAAGAACCACTCAAAAATGAAGACAGCTATACGATTGTTGTCCTCTGTAAAAGAGTGGTTTTTGACTACAAAATAGAACAAGTTCGCCGCTTTTTTTCGGTAGTTTTATACAGGTCTACCCCATTAAAAGTTTATGTTTAAATTATTTATTTCTATTCAGAACACTAATTACTAAACGTGTTACCGTTTGCATTTCTTCTGGTTTGCTAGAAGCTATAAATAATGTTAAACTGGCTAATGTATCATTACTAATTATGGGTTGCTGCTCACTATTAAACAACATGCTGTTTTGTTGTAAAAACTTTAAAAAACAAGCCGCTGCGATACGCTTGTTGCCATCTACAAACGAATGGTTTTTTACTACAAAATATAAAAGCATAGTTGCTTTTTCTTCTAAACTTGGGTAAAAATCATCAGCTCCAAATCCTTTTCTTATTTGCGCCACAGAACTCTGGAAACTTTTATCTTTTTCTTTTCCAAAAACATCAGAATCAAACTCCGTTAGCATTTGGTTAATTATCCCCTGATAATCGTCTAAACTTGGGTAATTGGCCTCTTTTGTTGTTAGTCCTTTAGCATCTAATTGTTCATGATCGTAATCATCTAACAAGCTTAATCCTTTAGCAAAAAGAGTTAACCATTCGTTATCTTCAGTTTTTTCTTCAATAGCACGACTTAAAATTTGAATCCCACTTTTTAAGACTTTTACTTCTTGTTCTTTTTGTTCTAATCGTTTTTGGTTAACAGTATATCCTTTTACCAAATGGTCTTTTAAGGTTTGAGTCGCCCAAATACGGAATTGTGTGCCTTGTTTTGACTTTACTCTATAACCTACCGATATGATAACATCTAAATTATAGTATTTAACGTTTTTAGATTGTGTTTTCCCTTTAATAGCGCCATGTTGTGTGGTGTGTCGGAAATCCCGACATACCATATCTTCCATTAACTCTCCTTCTTTAAAGATATTATTAATATGCTCTGTTATGGTCGTCCTTCCTTTATTAAAGAGTTCGGCCATTTGCGCTTGTGTAAGCCAAACCGTTTCTTCCTCAAATTGTACATTAATTTGAGTAGAGCCATCTTGAGCTTGATAAATTTCTATTTGGTTTTTTATCTCCATATATTTTCAACTGTCGCATATTTTACGACAGTTGGTTGTTATTGTTGTTACGCAACGTAACCGTTGTATTCGTTCATATATTCTTTTACAATAAGACTGTTTATACGTCTTACATCGGCTGTATTAATGTCAATCTTTTGTTCTTTTTTAAATTGGCTAACTACTAAACGCATCACCATTTTCTCTACATAACTCTCGTTTTCTAACAACTTAGTGTTTTGCAGAATCTCTTTATCTACTGCTGTTCTTAATCCTTTTAAAGCAGCAAACAATTTATGTTCACTTGCTGTTAATGGGTCTTTTTCCATTAAGCGTTTATGAATTCGTGCATACTTCGAATCGCAATCATATTTCGCATTTAATAATTGATTTTCGAGGGGAATTCTATCAATATTTAAAGATATCAATTTACAACACATACAGTATCATTACTTATAACCAAATATCATAAAATGAAATCATCGAATACTGTGGAAAACCGCAGTGTGGTGTTATTTTTATAATAATCGTTGAAATTAGCGGCAAAACTGTTTTGGCAAAAGATCTTTATTTAGATTTAGTTACCAGCACCGCTATACTATTTATATTTTTTAAACGTTCTTTTTTTCTAAACGTTTTTTTATTATGCAAATTCAAAAAATTGCCTTCATATTATTTTGTTGCACACTAATTTTCGGGTGTTCTAAAAAAGAAGATTCTGTTGAAAAAATTGCAACTATTCCGGCGTCTATAACCATAACTAATTTTGAAACAAGAATTAATGAAAGGCCTGAAACAGGTTCGCTAATAGGTAACATTGAGGCAACTACAGATGTAGGTACTTTGACATATAGTTTAAAAGAACAATCTCCAAAAGAAGCTTTGGCTATCGATTCCAAAACAGGTGCCATTTCTGTTAATAATTCAAGCCTTTTTGATTATTCTGTTACTACCAAAGTTACAGCTATAGCTTTGGCAACAGTGGGTGACGTTGAAAAAGAAGCTTCCGTAATTATTAATCTTGATGACGTTACTGAAATTATCTTTCAAGACATCAATTTTAAAAATGCCCTATTAAGACACTTTAATCCAACAATTGATACTAATAAAGATGGTGAAATTTCTACTACGGAAGCGGAAACTATAGAAAAGATAGATGTAAGTGGTAAAGAAATTTCAGACCTGAGTGAAATTGAGTATTTTACGGCCTTAACACAATTAGATTGTCACCGCAATTCCCTGACTGATTTAGATATTTCTAAAAATACACTTTTGACCCGTTTGAATTATAACTACAATGATATTTTAGATGTAGATATATCTAAGCATTTAGATTTGATTGAATTGAGATGTGCTTCAAATGACATTGGAATTTTAGATGTATCTAAGCATACAAAATTGGAAGAATTAGAATGTGGTTCAAACGGACTGACTAGTTTAGATATCTCGAATAATTTAAAATTAACATCCCTAGAATATAGTGGTAATAATATTCCGTTTTTAGATGTTTCACAACTTACTGAATTAGAGTTTTTAGATTGCCGACAAAGTAATGTGACTACTATGGATATCTCCTCTAACTTAAAGTTAAAAAAACTTTGGTGTAATGATAATGAACTAAGTAGTTTAGATGTTTCAAATAATACAGTTTTAGAAGAATTTTCTTGTGGCAACAATCGCCTAACTAATTTGAATGTTGCAAATAATGAAGAGTTAAGCTATCTATCTGTTTATTTTAATCAATTAACCACATTAGATCTAAGCCAAAACTTAAAGTTGCTTTTTTTAAGATGCGGTAGCAATAAATTAACCACGTTAGATGTTTCAAATAATACTGCATTGACATCGCTATCATGCCAAACTACAGAAGTCTCAACTATATATTTAGCAAACAATATTAATCTTACCTCGGTTTACCTTGACGCAAGCAAGTTGACGGCCCTAGACCTTTCAAAACAAACTAAACTAACCTCGCTCTATTGTTCTAAAAGTAAATTGATTAGTTTGAATGTTAAAAATGGAAATAATAACAATTTAGCATATTTCTATGCGATAGACAATCCAGATTTGACGTGTATTCAAGTCGATAATAAAGAATCTGCAGCAGTATCGAATAATTGGTCAAAACCTAATACAGCTTCGTATGAAGAATTTTGCAATTAGATAAGCTTTTAAAAGAGGTTTTTAACATATGGGCTTCCCCATATTTGGACACTTTCAACCTGCCACGTTTAACGGGAATAAATAAGGTTCTTCTTAGGTGTTTTTCACTTTTCTGTAACAGCTCTCTTATTGTCAATTTTATCTCCGAGAGCTTAAAAGTTAAAACCAACACTATTTATGAATCTATTACCGTCACCTCCGTGATAAAAGCCAAGGTTTCATACAAGCGAACTAAAACCAAATAACCATACTAAATCTAGGTAGTTGTTATACCATTATCATTTGTTGGTCCTGCACTACCCTATTTTTTTTAATAATATTAATTAAAATTAGCTACAAAACTGTTTTGGCAAAAAATCTTTATTTAGATTTAGCTACCAGCACCGCCAAATGAAATAGGGTTTTGGCTCCGTAAACTTTCTTTATTGCTTTGATTCTTTTTTCCACAGAAGATACCGAACTAGGTGTTATCCCTTTTTCTATAAAATGGTTTGAGATCTCTGGAGTTCTATATCCTTTTGATAATAGTTGTATTATTTTTCTGTCTACACGTTCCATAGTTTTAGCTGTTTACGGTACAAATTAATACTATATTTTGAGATTATACCTTAAACCTAGTATTTACTAGTATGTAAGTACGCTTTTATAGGATTCTTATAATCGGGCTTAGTAGTAAAACCTAATTCATATTAAAGTAATGCGATGAAATATGAGTTAACTTAAGAATATAACGCAAACTACGATTGAAGCTCAGGATTAGCATGACTTTGTGAGAATTTTGTGAAGCTCTAACCCTTACCAATTAAGTTCACCCGCAATAAACATAAAATAGCACATTGATTACCAGTTATTTATGTGGAATAATTAAAAAATCAGCTTTTTTTTGTTATGTCTACCTCTAGTTTAACGTTATTAAGGTATAATGAATAAAACCGATTTTAGACGTACTGTATTTTCATTATCTGAACGCTTGTTTCCGATGGTTTCACGAATGCTTGGAAGTAGTGCAAATGCTGAAGATGCTATTCAGGATATTATGATGAAACTCTGGGAAAAACGAAAGCGTATCGCCGACCACCCTAATATTCAGGGTTTGGTGTTTTCCACAGCGCGCAATCATTGTATTGATATACTTAGAAAGAAAACCTTAGCTAATCATGATGCTTCTTTTCAATTAGAGATCCTGAAATCAGAAAATGATAGCGAAGAACTGGAGTGGAAAGAGCTAAGGGGTATTATAAAAAAAATTGTTGCTAGTTTACCGGAGCAACAAAGAGAAGTGATACTGATGCGAGACTTAGATGGTTATGAGTTTACCGAAATAGCCTCCGCAATGCAACTTAAAGTTGAACATGTAAGGGTTTTGTTATCGCGAGCAAGAAAGGTGGTAAGTGTACAATTGGAAAAAACGTATGATTATGGAAGAGAATAAAGCGGATAGCATAATCAAAAAATATAAGGAAGGACAAAGTACGCTGTCTGAAGAACAATTTTTGTTTGACAGTACTGAAAATTTAAAATCTTCTATGAAAGTATGGTCCACTTTTGTAAAAAATAACAAAACAGCAACACCTAAAGATTTTAATGAGCGCTTATGGGAATCTTTTCAAAATAAAAAAAACAGAAAGCGCAAGCTACTTATTGGGGCACTGTCTGTAGCAGCATCTGTTAGCGTACTAATCGCGCTGTTTTTTACCCATCCAGCACCAGAAGAATTAAACTATTCTGAAAAAGAAGCTTTGTTGAACATAGCTCGAGACATGGTAAACCATACGGATCTGGCTGAAATTGAAGAGCGCATTATTTATGAGAATGATATTGTAATTATTTACACCACTAAAGAAAAATAAATCAATTATTTATTAATCAAACACTTAAAATTATGAGAAAACTAATTCTAACAGCTTGTGTATTAGTATGTTCAATTTCGTTCGTGACAGCACAAGAAATTAACATAGAAAAAAAGGATGATCAACCTAAGGAAAAGCTGCATGTAAAGGTGAAAGAAGGTGCTGAACCTGATATTTATGTAGACGGAAAAAAGTTTGAGTTTAGTATGGACTTAATAGATAATGAGATGATTGCCTCTGTTGCTGTTATAAAAAGTGATAAAGCGTTAAAAGAATATAATGCACCTAATGGAGTTATCCTCATAACCACCCATAAAAACAAGGAAGCAAACCAATCTAAGGAAGGAATTAACTTTAAAAATGAAGAACCTGTAATTCTTATCAACGGTAACGTTGCTACGAAAGAAATGCTTGATAAATTATCGCCTGACGTTATTGAAAAAATAGAAATATTTAAAGATGAAAAGGCGATAGAAAAATACGGTGCCCCAAATGGTGCTATAATCGTTACCACAAAGAAGGGAAAGAAATAATTAGGGTGCTGCATCGCATTAACGGAATACATCTACAAAAAATAGCTTAGGTCATGAACCTGAGCTATTTTTTTTGTTACAATTAAGTGCTAAAAAAGTAGTGGTGTTGGAGCGCTAAGGCATCACACTTTTATAACACTATTCTAGTATTATATTCATGGGGTAGCATCAAAAGCCCATTCTTACCAAATGTAATAATCTAAAGTGTTTGAAAATCTTATTGTTAGAAACCGAGTAAGCACCTGAGATATGCGGTGTTATAAATCAGTAAAACAAATTGCACAGAGGAATATAAAGATTCCTCCTCCCTTATAGCATTCGAATATGTAAGAAAAATTCCTTAATTTTGGACATTATCCACTTAAATGGATTATATCCATAAGGAAATTAATCATTCATTTTAATCGTAAAGGAATGCATATAACTGAAGAACTTAATCAGGGACAACTAAAAGCGGTTACCTATGAGGGCCAACATCTACTGGTACTTGCCGGAGCAGGTACCGGAAAAACACGTACTATTATTGCACGTGCTGCGCACCTCATTGCTTCTGGCGTTGATCCTTCAAAAATACAAATTCTAACCTTTACTAAAAAGGCTGCTAATGAAATAGTAGAACGTGTAAAGGCTAGTTTACCCCAATCTAATAGCAAGGCTATTAATGGTGCTACATTTCATTCCTGGTGTAATCAATTAATATTAAAATATCCTAATTTATTTGGTGCTGCTGCCTTTACAGTCATTGATCCGGACGATCAGTTAGGAATTATGAAAATGATGTCTGGCACTCACGCGGATAGCTATGGGAAATTGCGGATTAAACCCCAGCAACTTCTAGATATCTACTCGTATGCTAGAAATACAAAGAAGAACTTAACGGAATCTATACGTATTCTTCTTTTTAAAAGTAGGACGGATAAGGATACGGATTATGAGATTGCTGCGATGAAACCCCATGTGGAAGTCCTTTTGCGTGCCTATCAGCAAAAGAAAATGGAACAACGCTATTTAGATTATGATGATCTCTTATTGGTGGTGGCTACACAGTTAAAAACAAATGCTGATGCTCGGGAGCTACTAGCTCAAAACTTGGAATACCTACTTGTTGATGAAATGCAAGATACCAATCCGCTACAGTGGGAACTATTATCGCCTTTCGTAGAAATATGTAAACTATTCTGTGTTGGAGATGACGCGCAATCTATTTATTCTTTTCGAGGAGCCGATTTTAAAAATGTTCATCAATTTAAAGATCGGGTAAAAAATTCTGAAGTCTATAAATTAGAAAAGAACTACAGGTCTACCCAAGAAATTTTAGATCTCTCTAATTGGTTGTTAGACCATGCTACTATAGATTATAACAAACGTTTAGCAGCAGTACGTGGTAGCGGCGAAATACCAATTATTGTTAATGTGAGTGATGAGTGGCAAGAAGCAAATTGGATTGCGGATGAAATTTTGAAGAATTATACGGACGAGGACCGTAGCTTTTCAGACCACTTGATTTTATCACGGTCACAGTATTACACTAAATCCTTACAAGCCGTTTTTATTAGGCGAAAAATACCGTATGTCACCTATGGCGGGCGGAAATTTCTACAGGCTGCTCATATAAAAGATTTAGTGTCTTTACTACGGATTGTAAATAACCCTTATGATGAAATAGCATGGGTTCGGTTTCTAACGTTCTGGGAAGGTATCGGTGAAGTTAGAGCTTCACGAATCATGGCTGCCATCATTGCAGACGAAGGAAAAACGGATATCGCCACCTTATTGGCTGCAAATATTTCTGGATCTGATGGTCAAATAATATCAGAACTGTACCAGGCGGTTACTCAAGAAAAAGGAAAGGTGGGTAAAATGGTGGAGATCTCCTATGAAGCTATGGCACTAGGTTTAGCATTTAAATACAGAAAAGATTGGACCGAAAAGCGTAAGGCTGATTTTCCCGTGCTTAAATTATTGGCTGAAAGCTATTCTAGTTTAGGGGAGTTTATAGGAGAAGGTCTATTAGATAATGCCGAAAAAATGAATGGCGCTAATGTATTGACGGAGTCGAAATTAAGTACAGATGAACAAAAAGATCATGTGATTATTTCTACCATCCACTCTGCAAAAGGTTTAGAGGCAGATGTATGTATTGTGCTGAATGTATCCCCAAAATCTTTTCCATCTGCTTATTCTCTGGACGATATTGATGCCATAGAGGAAGATCGTCGGGTGTTGTATGTAGCGCTTACGCGTGCAAAAAACAGATTGATCATTACCAGAAACACCGCATCTATTTCAGCAGTTCATGCAAGGTCTACCCCTACGCAGGATGGAAAAAATACCGATGATGCGGAAACCTATTTTTTAACAGGCCTGCCGGAAGCACTGGTGAAACAGGAGACTGTTGGGCATCAATTTAATAGCGTCAAAGATGCGCCCCAACCTAACACCATTGACTTATCGTCTGGGATGGACTTTAATTAATGCCATAGCTTATGTCTAATAAAAACTACGCGGTCATTTCTATGATTAACTATGGCCGCAAACCTATATATTTCAGAACCGTAGGTATCGTAATCCATAAATTTATTGGTGGAGATTGGACGTGTGTACTTTCTACTAGGATTAATCCAGAAGAGCGTATCCCCTTATACCTCCAAGAGGCAACAGGCCTAACAGATTTAGCATTGTTAAATGCACCAAGTTTTTCAGAAGTTGCCGATACCCTTCTGAAAGAACTTCAAGGCTGTATTTTAGTAGGGCACAATGTTTCATTTTTGCAGTATCATTTGAAAACGCAATTTCGGCATATAAGCTATGCTTTTGATATGCCCCAAATATGTACCGTGAGACTTTCTAAGAAATTGATTCCGAATATGACATCCTATGAATTGCCTTATCTATCTGGGGTCTTAGGGATTCCCTATGATGCAGCGGCTTCATTAGAGGAGTCTAATGAAGCCACGAGCGCCCTTTTTCAAAGGTTGCTAGCTTTAGATGAAAACGAAGAAATAATAACAGCACTGCTTCACCCTAAGCCAAAATTAAACTACCGGATTCCTAAGCATATCACCGAGGTGCAATTGGATCGATTGCCTAAGACCCCGGGAATTTATAAGTTTCAAAATAAGGATAAAGAAGTTATCTATGTAGGAAAAGCTAAAGACATAAAAAAGAGAGTTTTAAGTCACTTTACGGCTACAACAGAAAAAGAATTGCTGTTATGTAATGCTACTTATTTTATTGATTTTGAGCCTATGGGGAGTGAGTTACTAGCTCTTTTGCGAGAAGCAGATTTAATAATAAAGTTCGACCCCTATTATAACTATATTCAAAAGAAAAAACACATCACTTACTTGATTGTTCCCATCCGAAATAAGAAGGGAATTCTCCAATTAAAAGTAGAGAGAAGACCATTTCAACATACCCCTACAGAAATTTTCTTGAAACGATCTCTAGCTATTGAACGACTTGCCCAGCTTACCGAAAAATTTGAATTGTGCCCTAGCTATACCGGTGTGCACAGTGTAAAAACAAAATGTAGCACCGTGAGTTTTAATAGTTGTAAAGGCATTTGTAGGGAAGAAGAATCCCTTGAAGCATACAATGACCGTGTAGCACAGGCACTAGATCATCTAAACAATGAGAATGAAAATTTCGTAGTATTTGAAAAAGGCCGGAGCAGCCAGGAAAAAGGTGTTGTTTTGATACTACACGGAGTGTATCAAGGCTTTGGGTTTGTAGACAAAAATGAATTGATACAAGGAACTTCTGACTTATTGCATGTTATTGATGCTAAAGAACATTCATACCATTCTGCTAAAATTATTTCAGCGTATCGAAAACGTAATCCGTATAAAATTAAACTTTTAGACTCCGAAAAATAGACCAATTGACATTACCTATAGATTTTCAAATGCATTAAATTTTTAGCGAATTAGCGCAATAAAAGAGGCCGGATAATTGGAACTTTAGGGTTGAACAAATACAATTATCTTTAAACTTAAGGCTTATGATTGTTAGGCACCATACCGATGGATGGAAAATTATTTCGCATTATACACACGCGTTATTGGCGGGCAAATTTGCCTATCAATTAAAACAAGAATTGCGGTATTCTCATTGGGTAGAAACGCTAACGGCCATCACCGATCATGACGATCATATGGTAGATTTTGATGCAACCAATTACTTGACCAACGTAGGGACGCCTAGAGATTTTATGATGGATGGTGGCTATGAAAGAGATGCTATTAAACACGCAAAAAAATTATATGCGGCATCTGAGCAAAAATCTGGGTGGATTGTTTTACTAATCGCTCGGCATTTACAATTCCTGTATGGAAATGATTCCAACCAAGAAATGAAACAATTCTTGGCAGATAGGGCTGAAAAAAGTAAAACACTGCGAAAACTGTATGGGATCGATAAAAAAACTGAAGATGATTTGTATAGCATCCTGCTTTTTTGTGATAGGCTATCACTCATTATTTGTGGAGAAGAGGTTCCTGAAACGGGGCGGAAATTGGAGATCAACACGTCAATAAATAACAAGACTTACAGCATCAACCGGAATGCAGATGGCACCTTCCAAGTGACTCCTTGGATTTTTGAAGATAACAGCTTTGAAGTCGATTTTGAGTATAAAATTCTGAATCAAGTAAATTTTGAATCTAACCAAGAACTAAAAGAAGTTTTGGAATCATCAGCCGTGAAACTACAGAAAATAAGGTTTAAAAATTCAAATTAATTGGTACACTTGAAGTAATTCGTAATAGGATTCAGGAATAATAATCGGACTAAAAAAAGAAACAAAGAAAGCTCCTAATTTAGGAGCTTTCTTTGTTTCTGACTTGTATTACATGACATCTTCTAAAGATTTAATTTTTTCTAAATCTTCTCTAATCCATGTTATTTGCTGTCTTATAAGCGTCGCGATGGCTACGGGTAAATGCACATCTGATAATACTTCATTATATTCTTCAATGGCAGCTTTGTCTCCCCTAATAGCTTCTTCGAGCATAGCTTCATCATCGTCACTAGAAAATGCCGCTTTAATATCCATCCAAGTGCGGTGCAAGGCGCCAGTTACACTGCCGTCTATATCCTCTCTTAAATTAAGAGCAGGTGCCGCAGATTTTAAACTGATAAGGAAATTTTTTCGTTCCAATGCTTTATTACTAAAATAGCTTTGGAGTCCAATTCCCTTTGCATTTTCGGCTGCTTTTTCATAGCCCATTATAGCATCTTCGTTCTTCTGGATTATTGAATTGATTTTAGTTTCAATCTCTTTTATATCTGAATTCATAATTTTTAATTTAAGTGGTACTTTCTATAGTACCGTTATTGATAACCTAAAGATACCCGCTGTGGGAACAAAAAATTATTTCAATCAAAAGCGATTTTAACTTAAAAGAATTGCTTTGGCAGTAGTGCTTGTACGATGAATGTTTGGTTATTCATTTTGAAGCGTCTATATTTTTAAACTCTTAAACGTAGGTTTGTCAGAAGCTCTAGGATCTTGTTTAAATACTAGTTTTTTGGTCCAAATGGCAGCCATACTACAGTGTCCAAATTCTTCAGTTACTTTTCCATAGCATGCATATACGCCCATACCGTGAATAGGGTATTTATCTACCACATTGGTAAAATGTACCACATCAAAATAATCGCCTTCTTGATCTACAAAAGTACTCAGACGCATATTTTTATTGTTCTTAGTGGTATTAAAACGAGTGTTTACGAGAATACCATAAAGCAGTAGTTCTTTATGCTGGTGATGCTGCATGTCCTTAGCTTTAGCGTCGCTTAAAATTTCTTCTGATATCAACTCAAAATAACTATACAGCGGAAATCCTAAGAGTTCAATTTGGTCATAGGCTTCTTCTACCCAACTATGCTCTAATTTAGGAAGCTCAAACTGTTTGTGTTTTGGTTTGAATAATGACGGATTCCCAGAGCGTTTCTTGAGGGCATTAATTTTAAAGATACCTTGCCAATGCAGTTCATTCTTTTCAAGCCCTGTAAATTTAAAAGCTCCTATTCTAATTAGGATTGCTAATTGCTCTATACCTATTACCACACGGTCTATAAAATCATCTAAAGATTTGAAAGCACCGTACAATTGCCGTTCTGTTAAAAACCGTTGTACCACCAAATTTTCTAGATTTTTTAGATAACCAAAACCTAAATAAATAGCGACTCCCCTAATCGTATTATGATGATCACTTAGATTAATACAAGGTGCATGTATCTGAGCCCCCCACATCCGTGCTTCGTGAATATAATGTTCTGTGCTGTAAAAACCGCCTCCATTATTTAGTACCGCCACCATAAATTCTAAAGGATAGTAGCATTTTAAATACATGCTCTGGTAACTCTCAACAGCGTAAGATGCAGAATGCCCTTTAGCAAAGGCGTAACCTGCAAAACTGGCAATTTGATCCCATACCTCTGTAGTTAATGCATCAGGATAGCCTTTTGCCTTACAGTTACTCCTAAACTTCTCTTCTACGCGGGTAAACTCTGCCCTAGATCTAAACTTACCACTCATGCCACGGCGTAACACATCTGCTTCTCCTAAGTCTAAACCCGCAAACTGATTGGCGACTTTCAATACATCTTCTTGATAGACCATAATACCATACGTTTCGGGCATAATTTGGGCTAGAATAGCATTGGCCTCTTTTCTACGTTCCGGCTCACGATGTCTACGGATGTATTCATTTTTCATTCCAGAACTAGATACTCCTGGGCGAATAACAGAACTGGCAGCCACCAAGCCTAAATAATCATTGACTTTTAGCTTACACATTAAACCACGCATGGCAGGAGATTCTACATAATATGCACCAATAGCTTTTCCTCTGCTTAATAAGTTATTGATATTAGCATCGTTTTTAAATGTTTCTATTTGGGTGATATCTATCTCAGGTACATCAGGCCTATTCTCTTTGATAATCTCTATAGCCTCTTTAATTTTGGCTAAACCACGTTGTCCTAGAATATCAAACTTAAAAATACCCGCATCTTCCGCAATAATCATATCAAACTGTACCGTTGGAAATCCTTTGGGAGGTAAATCTGTAGCGGAATAGTAATGAATAGGCTGGTCTAGTATTAGAATTCCGGCGGAATGCACACTTAAATAATTAGGAAAATCTTTAATCAGTGCACTATATTTTAAGACCAGTTTCCCCATATCATCCAAATTATTCTTAGAAAAATGACCTTTACAGAGCTTGTCTATTTCTTCTTTTGGAAGGCCGAATACTTTTCCTAATTCCCGAACTACGGCTCTATATTTAAAGGTGTTGTAGGTGGCTAATAACGCGGTATTTTTAAAACGACGAAAGATATAAGCTGTGACATCTTCCCGGTCTTTCCAACTAAAATCGATATCAAAATCTGGTGGAGAAACTCGGTATGGGTTGATGAAACGTTCAAAATACAAATCCAATTCTATAGGGTCTACATCTGTAATTCCTATAATATAAGCGACAATACTATTGGCACCACTACCCCGCCCCACATGCAAATAGCCTTTAGAATTGGCATACTTAACAATATCATGATTGATTAGAAAGTAAGACACAAAATCCATTTTCTTAATGGTCTCCAACTCCACCGCCAGACGCTTACTTACGGCATCGGTACGGGTAGGATATCGTTTTGGCAAGCCATCTTCACAGAGTTGTTGCAAGAAGTTGAAATCTTCTTCTTTTGAGCTGCCAAATATCTGTTGGTTTTGAGAGACTCTACTTTCTCCGAACCCAAAGTTCACCTCGCATTGCGCCATTAAATTCTTGGTATTCGCTACCAAATGCGGAAACTCTTGAAAAGCTTCTAAGAGTTTTTCTTTGGGGAGCATTTGCTCAGACAAACGCCCCTCTTCTGTTTGTTGTAATTTACTTAATAAGGTGTTGTTGGCAATGGCACGTAGCAATCGGTGTGCATTAAAATCGCGCTTATTGCGGAAGGTAACCGGTTGTTGTATGACTAATTTATCGGTGTAGGATTTGTATTTTGAAAAAGGTAATCGCCTTAAATTTTCTACAGAAATACCGATGTATTCATGCGCTTCAAAATCTACTTTCTCTAATTGTAACACATTTTCAAAAGGATAAATAATATATGCATGCTCAAATACTGGTGCTATGGCAGGTAGTTTGATGCTTTTATGGGAGTGAAGAGACATAAAATCATTGAGTTCTCTGAACCCTTCGTTATTTTTAGCGATACCCACATATAGCTGCTCTGCACCATTTCTAAAATCGATTCCAATAATAGGCTTAATACCATATTCCTTGGATTTTCTAACGAAATTCATACAGGCAGAGGTATTATTAATATCTGTTAAAGCTAGTGTAGCTATATGATTTGCCTGCCCCATCCTCAAAAGTTCTACTTCTGAAAAGGTGCCAAATCGTAAGGAATAGTATGAATGACAATTGAGGTACATATTATTGTTTTCGGTGTGCTAATACGATAGGAGGTTCTCCGCTAAATGGGTTGTGAAACCTACCAATGGTTTTTGCTCCCATAGAAGTAGCGCGCATAATGCTTTTCTCTCCATACTTCTTCCGGATATGATCCATCGCATGGTATAAACTGAGCATCTCTTCGGTATCATCAAAAAGATTAATCTGATAATTCCCCGTAACAATATCACTAAACTTCACGCCTACCAAGCGGATTAATAACCGACGCTCATACAGGCGCTCAAACAATTCAACTATTTTAGGAATTAAAATATGATCTGCACTGGTATAAGGTATTTTAATTTGTTTGGAATAGGTCTGAAAATCTGAATACCGTACTCTCACCGCAATACAAGCGGTTAACTTGTCTGCCCTACGTAATTGATACGCCAAATTCTCTGCCATAGCAGTAATTGTGGTCCGTAATTGTACCATATTGGTGGTGTCTTTTGTAAAGGTGCGCTCCGTTGAAATAGATTTACGCTCGTGAAAAGGAATTAGCGGAGGCCTATCAATACCATTGGCACGTCTCCAAATGGTTTGCCCATGTTTTCCTAAGGCACTCACCATCATTTCTAAAGGCATTTCTTGAACAATATGTACTTTAGTAATGCCTAAGTTGCGAAGTGTCTGATAGGTTTTTGTACCTACCGATGGTATTTTCTGAATAGACAAAGGCGCCAAAAATTGTTTTTCTAGGCCTGTATCTACCCGCATTTGATTGTTGGGTTTTGCTTCGCCCGTAGCAACTTTTGATACTATTTTATTAGAAGACAATCCAAATGAAATAGGCAATCCGGTTTCTTTGATAATGGTATTTCTTAGCTCTGTAGCAAATTTATAGGTGCCAAAAAACTGATCCATTCCTGTTAAATCAGCATAGAACTCATCAATACTCGCTTTTTCAAAAACAGGCACACGTTCTTTTATAATCTCTGTTACTAATTGGGAGTGTTTGGTGTAGGTACTAGAATCTCCTTTAATAACTGTTGCTTCAGGGCACAACTGCCTAGCTAATTTCATTGACATTCCTGAATGCACACCAAATTTCCTGGTTTCATAACTACAAGCAGCCACCACCCCACGGTCTCCAATACCTCCAACGAGCAAGGGACGCTTGAGTAGTTTGGAGTCGGTTAAGCGTTCACAAGACACAAAAAACGTGTCTAAATCTAAATGTAGTATTGATTCTGTTTTCATTAGGATAAATTCCAATATTATGGAATATTTCCAAAATTAAATATTTTTCACATGCTAAGAGGAAGTTTAACACTATTGTTATTAACAAGGCAACTTGTACTGCATTTGAAGCGGAGCGCGTGCAGCAGAGTAACTGGTGGACATAAAATAACCAAACAAGAGTACTTTAGGCCTACCAGAAACAGATACATTCTATAACGGATTTACCTATTTAGAGGTCTCATAAATAAGCAACTAGATTTCCATACTTAAAATAAATAGCTATATTTAAAGTATGATATTCAAAAAAATAAAAGAATTTATAATTGAAAGCAAAACCAAATCGGGCTCATTTCAATTTGCTGCTATTTTAGCAGGTTTTCTAATCTATTTGATTGTTGCTGTTCTACAATCATAAACATTCTTCATAGTCTTGTTGTTCTAACTAAGACAGAATTTAACGTCTAACACTTCTCCTTTTTGTTAAAATAAAACTTAACTTTTCAACATATTATATAAAAGATATAATGAAGCTAAATTATGAGTGAATTAAAAGTAAAGACGAATAATTTCTTGTTTGAATACAGGAAAACACTAAGGTCTAAACTTTCTACTCAACCTGAATGGAAAATAGATTCGTTGATAAATGACTCAAAAAAATATGAAGTTCAAAAATTGACGGTTTCTGAAAAAATAGAATTAATTATTAAAGAAGATGACAACCCCTTTATTGAATTAGTAAATAAGCTATTGAGCAATATTGAGAAAGGACAAACCTCCGCAGTAAACAACTTAATTTCTAATATGACGAATGGAAAATTCTTGGATTCACTAGGAATACCTAATCAATCGGAAAAAAGCCAAACTTTAACACTTATTGAGAGGTTTACAGATGAATTGTGGGAAATAAAAAAAGCTGGTAACAGAACCTAAAATTAATGCGGAGGTTTGGGTTTAATCAAATGGTTTGCATAATTTTATAAGGTCGTCAAATCTGTTTGATTTGACGACCTTATAAAAAAAAAAAAAATAAACGCAAACAAAAAGCTTTGGCTTTGTGCTTAGACGGAAACTTTACAGTTTCCTTGGTTTCGCACTAATCTTAGCTTTGGCGTTGTGTTTCATACCCGAAAACTAATCGCACAAAAACAAAGAGTTCTATCATAGACATTACTTATTAACCAACTACCGACAATTAGATAAATATTTACACCGAATTTCAGTGAGCTTTTATTAACTTTCAGCCGGATTAAAGACGCTCTAAAAAAGATGTAAATCAGCTTAGACAATTAATTTAATAACAACAATTGTTCTAATAGCATTTGATTTTCATAAACCACCTTGAGATTAGACACTTTCATTGATTCTATGGATAATAAAATAGTACTACATCTCTCAGATAGCTTTTACACCAATTTTTCAGGTATTAAGCGTTTATTTGATTTTTATAAATCTGCATCAGATTATTATAACGAAACCATTTATATAGATTTTTATCATCTAAATTGGTTTGATGCTAATTTAAGTGCTTTGTTCGGTAGCATATTAGCAAAATTAACTAAAGAAAATAATTTAAAATTTTCTACTGATTTAAAATACTTAGAAGAACATTTTGATGTATTGTTTAGAAATGGCTTCTTACGTTCAGAAACTGCTGTTAGTGACGAGCAACAATCTACAGTATCATTTAAAAGTTTTTCTACAGATGATAAAGATGGTTTCATCGACTATATCGAAAATGATTTATTAACTCATAGAGGTATGCCAAATTTTACCGAAGATGAAAAAGATAATATTATAGATTCATTAATAGAAGTATTTTGTAACATTCAAATTCATTCTAAATCTGATGAACCATTTTATGTTTGCGGTCAATATTATCCTAAACAAGGTGTCTTGACTTTTTCAATGGTAGATTTAGGAGTTGGTTTTCTTCCTGCAATCGAAAATAAAACCAATGGAGTTGTTGATAATGATTATGATGCTATTAAATGGGCACTTGAAAAAAGGAACACAACTAAAGTTGGAAAACCTGGGGGATTAGGTTTGTTTGATTTAAATTCGTACTTTAACAAGACAAATGGTAACTTTCAAATCATTTCAGGAGATACATTTTGGAGTTTAGAATTAGAGACAACAGTTATAAAAAAGTTTCATTTTCCTAATCCATATGTAGGCTCAATATTAAATTTGTTTTTCAATTACAAATAAAGTATTTTTGCACTCACGTAATTCGTGTTCTAAAATTTATCATTATATATGAAAATCAGCGTTTTAGATATTATTAAATCAGAATTAGCTACCAATCTTACAGACGGTAGTGTTCTTTTTGAAGCTATCAAATCATACAAACCTTCAGAAATTACTATTTCATTCTTAGGTGTTAGACGTATTTCAACTCTATTTCTTAACGAAAGTATTGGTCAATACGCTATGAATAACGCAACAAATATTCAAGAATTAAAATTTGAATATCCAGCAGAAAAAGAAATGTTTTCTCACAAGGTAGATGATGTTATTGAGAATGCTTTAATGGGAGATGAGTACGACACTTTAGTCGATAACGCTCTTCTTTCAATGTAACAACGTATGTCTTATTCTTACTCTAAGGCTTCAAGTCATTCTATTAAAAATCAAGAGAATTATTTTTTAGATGCAAATATCTGGTTAAAGGTATTAGCGCCCAAAAACAGATTATCTTACAAGGACAAAGGTTACTTAGCTTTTTTTGAAAAATTGTTGAGTAACACAAAAGTGCGAATCATTGTTCCCGCATTAGTAGTATCAGAAGTTATCAATAGAATCATTAGAGAAGTTCACTATAAAAAACATCTTAACGCTGTCGAGAAGAAAACTCCAGATTTTGTTTTAACGGAAGGGTACTATAAGAATGTTTTTAGAAATACTGAAGATTATCGTATAGCATATAATTTGATATGTGATGACATTAAGAGTTATAATACTTCTATCGATTTAGTTAATGATGAGTTTGGAACTTCTTTTAAGTTTAAGCACGTAATGTCGAATCCACCGATAAGTCTTGACTTTAACGATTATTACTATTACAATTTGTGTAAAAAAAAGGGATACTTTTTAGTGACTGATGATAAAGACTTTTGGGTCGAAGATGTTGAGGTAGTTACAATGAGTGATACACTTTTGAATAAACATATTGCTACTTTGATACCAAAAAGCGCCACTCAATAAAATCTAGCTTATTGTGTTCCATTATACAAGGAACTGTTCTTTTAAGACATTGTGATTGTATTCAATAAAAAAACGGCTCATTACTTATTCGTTGTTCCTTAAAAATAAAGAGTTATTACCAGCGCAATAAATAGAACGGAAAAGTACGAAAACACAACAGTGTATAAAAAAACATAGGGCATTTGTGGCTTAACCGAAAGGTCAGTGTTTGTTTACAAAGTCCGCCAAATATAAAATTTAGCGTTTATAGAAGAAAAGGTAAAAGCAAAATATTTATATTTAGCTAAGTAATAAACCGAAACGAAAGTGCTTATCACCTGCCCTACGATTTCTTATACTTAACGTTACCCATAATATCAAATCAGTGCTTAAATCAAAGTTGAGTTTAATAATAATTGGTTTTCTATTCTTGGTAAACTGTAAAACGGAAAGAAAAACTAAAAAATTCCAATCAGACTTAAATCTGAAAAAAAATCTAGCTGATTTCACAAAGCAAATGACTGAAAAGGACACTGTAAAAATCTTTGCGGAATTAAATATGGAATGGTGGATTAGAAGAGACGAGCTAGTTATAACAAAAAAGAATAATGAAATTCGACTTCAGGCAACTATTAAGGAAGACACGACATTTCAAATGAAATATCAGATGCGAATAAATAAATTACCAACAGTAATTTTAAAAGATACAAACAATGCGTTTGAAAAACATTTTGTAAACAAAAATGGGCGGACTAAAGACAAAACAATCCGACAATATATTTATAAAATAATGGGGCCAAATGATACATTAATATTTTATACAAACGGGCTTGGTGACAAAGGCGGTGAGGTTCGAGATTATTATGATTTAATGAGTAAGTATTATCCCAATAACAGCGAATTTAAGCTCCCTGAAGTAGAAATTGAAGAGGTTGATGATTTTAGATTCTAATAAAATACAGCAGGTAACACAACCTATAAACAATACGGGCTTTGGACTTAGAAGGAATTTTAAAACTTCAATCCGAAAATCAAATCTCTCAAGGGGGAACCCTGTCTGCCGAATTGAGTCGCAGTCAAATTGAAGAAATGATGACAGATATGCCACAGATTGTAGCGTATATAAATGACGAAATTGTAGGTTTTCTTCTCACAACATCACAGGCTGCAAATAGAAAAAGGCAGGTTCCTATTGTAGATGCCATGTTTACATCATACACTCCTGCTAATACCGACGCCTACATTTATGGTCCTGTTTGCGTGAGCCAATCACAACGCGGAAAGGGATTAGCGCAAATGATGTTTAATGAACTTTTATATCGAGCACCAAATCGCGAAGGAATTCTATTTATCAAAAGTGATAATGAATCTTCATTGCGAGCTCATGAAAAAATGGGTCTTAAAAAAGTGAACAGTTTCAACTTTAATACGGCAGAATTTCATGTGTTCTCCTATTTATTTTCTTCGAATGAAGACAAAGAAAACCCTAAATAATAAGAGTTTTGAACTAATACGCTAAACTTTAGCACCAATAATAACCTAAGCACCAATAACAACCTAACCGAATCACTAAATTTAAGAATAGCATATGTATAAACTACTTTTAATATCCATCGCAATTTTTTTTTAAGTTGGAAGCATGAAAATCCCAAAAAGCTTTTAAATAAACTGACAACAACGATACCTCAAAATTCAAAAAAGTTCAAATTTGTAATTGCGGAATCAGGCTTAAATTATAGAAGCGAACCTAATGGAACTATATTAGGTAAGTTTGCTTGGAGGGAGAAAGTTGAATACCTCATATTTTATCAGCATGAGTATAAAATAAAGTATAAATACTGCTGCGACTTGAAAAGCAGTTTCTAAGGAAAAACTTATAGTTTGGATTACTAATCTGTCAAAACAGGCACATTAAACCTATGAAAAATAAGAGCTTCGTCTATTATTCATTACTTCGCTTGTTTTTATAATGTGGAAATGTTTTAGATTTGGTATGTCAGAAAACCTTTGCTTCGTTCCTGGGAATAAACAAAATGTTTTCTTTATTCGGAAACACACTTAATACACTCATTGTAAGTGATTTATAAAAAAAACACTAATTATAAGAAAATTTCATGATATTAGAAGGTATATCTAAACTGTTGGTAGTTCTATTGATAATCAATTTATTTCTAACTTCTTGCAAGGAGAAACAAAAAAATAGTGTTGAAAATTTTACAACTAAAAAAATAATAGAACAAAATTCAGCATTAAACACAGATTTTCTAGTCTACTCTAAAAAAGACCAATTCCCATCTGATACTATAAAACATATTATGAAAGGAAGGTTGACATTAGGACATGAGCTTAGTAGTTTTTCTCCTTGTGGAGATACTAATGAATTTTGGATTTTGGCGGAAGACGAACTGTATGACTTATACTTTAATTTGACAAAAAATAAAAAACCCTACACTCCAATATTTGTAAGAATTGAAGTTATTGATAAAGGAAAATCAGAAGATGGCTTTGCCGCGGATTACAAGAGCACATATGAAGTAAAAACTATTGTAGAGGCAAGAAGCATCTCGGATATAGATTGCGATTAAAAGATCGTATATAAAAATCTATAATTCATAAAAGCTCAGGACTTAAGACCTAGCAATTAATTTTATAGATAAAAATGAATTGCCCATCTATATTTTGTGTGACAATAGACATTAAAAAGTAAGTACCTAACAGAACCGATACTGCTTAGCTCCTACCCTATCTTTACCCCTTTTTAACCATACTTGTAATTATGATGAATAGTTTTACATTTGAAATAATGGCTTTTGGAGCACTGCTACTTGCCTATTTTGTTCTGTATTATTTATCTGATTCTATTATCAAAATAGAATTACAAAAGAAAAAGACAAAAAGGATTTCTAATTGTAAAACGTATAAGACGATTACACGTCGAGGAGAAAATTTTGAATATGAATTCCCATTAAACCCTAATTTAGATAAATTTTGGTTGAGACTATTGGCAAAAATATTGGACTATGGCTGCTATTTGAGCTTGTTTTTCTTGATTAACACTATGTTAATTGAAAAAAGTCCGTCTCCGTTCCTATTAGCATTTCTAGCTTTATTTCTTATAAACCCCATATTAGAGTCGCTATTAGGCAAAACTTTTGGAAAGTATCTATTCGGAATGAGAGTGATTGACGATTATGGAGAAAACCCTTCCTTATTGACTTGTTTCATAAAGAATATACTTCAACTTTTCAGTATCGTTTTTTATACGTTATCAAGTGCAACGATCTTCGAGGATGAAATGTTTTTTCATAATAAAAGAACTTTTACTTACACGATTTGGAATAAAGACCATGATAAAATAGTATCTGAATTAAAAAAGTAAGACATAAATAACACTATTAAAACCGGATTAATTATTTCCATTCTATTAATTTTCTTATCCATTGTTAACCCATTGTAAATGTCTTTTTTGCCCCCTTGCCTTTATTTTTGACCTCACCCAACTTTTTAGGGTATATCAAACAAACAATAGCCAATTTCTAAGCATCATTTTCTTTAAACCTAACACACAACACTTTAGCTTCTTCCTTTCCTATAATACGCTAAAATATACCCACTATCCTATTCCTTTAAAAATTATATTTATTGACTTACATCAAATAATTTTAGGAAAGACGCTAGTAATTTTGCCCCTGGAATTATAAAAAATGATAATGAAACTTACAGCAGCCGCAACATTAAAGAGTGTTGACAATGAGTGTCAATTAAAGGTTGAACAAGCCTTAACCCATCTTAAAAAAGGTAACGGAGTTATTTTAACTGATGATAAAAACAGAGAAAATGAAGGCGATTTAATTTTCTCGGCCCAACATATGACTCTTGCAGATATGGCACTTATGATTAGAAAGTGTAGTGGTATTGTTTGCCTTTGTCTCACCAATGAAAAGGCAGACAGCCTTGAGCTCCCCTATATGGTTAAGACCAATACGAGTAGTTTTCAAACCCCATTTACTATTTCTATAGAAGCAAAAGATGGGGTAACAACAGGCGTTTCGGCTAAAGACAGGTTAAAAACAATCCAAGTGGCTAGTGCTGATAATGCAGGGAGCAATGATTTAGCGAAACCAGGCCATATTTTCCCTCTAAGAGCTAAAGACAAGGGGGTTCTAGAAAGAGAAGGCCACACGGAAGGTAGTATAGATTTAATGAAACTAGCAGGCTTACAACCAGAGGCGGTACTATGTGAACTAATGAATGATGATGGCACCATGGCCAACACCGCTACTATTACACAATTTGCATATGAGTATAATCTAAAGGTCCTGTCTATTCAGGATATTATTCATTATCGTAAATTTGTAAGAGACTATAACTAGATGGCAAAATATACAGAACTCACTAATTTTATAAAAAAGAATATTGAGATTGAAGCAGAAGAATTAAAAATTGTCTTACCTTATTTTAAAACAATAAAGAAAAGTAAAAATGACATCTTACTGTCCAATGGCAAAAATAGTCAGGTTAGTTATTTCGTAAAAAAAGGCTGCTTAAGACTCTATTACATCGATGAAGAAGGCAAGGATATTACCCGGTATATTGCTTTTGAAAATCAGTTTGCTACAGAACTGGTTAGTTTTATCTCTAATGAACCTGCACAAGAAACTATCCAGGTTATAGAAGACAGTGAACTGCTATACATTACTCATGATGATTTTAGACATTTGATGCGTAGTATTCCCAAATGGAAAGAATTTTATACCCGCTATTTGGAAAAAGCCTATGTAAATAATTCAAAGAGGCTCATCTCATTTACGACGCTAGATGCCTCAGAAAGGTACAAACAACTATTCCAAATAAATCCAAACATTGTAAGGCGTCTACCGAATAAAATAGTAGCGTCCTACATCAATATATCCCAAGAAACTTTGAGTAGGATAAAATCAAAAATCTAATGTTTGAATGTAGAAGCAATAGTATCACATTTTAGAGAACTAGACTATACAAAGATTTTCCTGTACTTGTGTCTTTATTGCTTTCCAAGCTCCTGACTTTATAAATCAGTTTTACGCTACTATTCTCAATCTATATTATCACATCTGCGGTTTTACACATGTCTTGAATGTTGTCCATTAGCTCTTGTTTATTACGAGTACCCTTTAACAGTAGATGAGTTCTATCTATTAACTACTCAAGGAAAACCAAAAAAGAATTGAAGTAACTATGAAATAGAGCAAAAAACCAAGACCCTATTTCCCTTATAGTTGGCAAAATCCCAGGAGAAATTAGCATTTGAAATTTGACGAAAATTAAAAACTAAAAGAGCAGACTGCAGCGCAAAAACTAATGGCTTGTTCTTACTTGCTTGGAAAATTCACCTACTTTTTTATTCCTATTTTTTTCTAAATTCGATATGCTACTAGATCATAAATCATGAGTGAATACGTTATATTACAACTAAACCATCATCAATAAGCGCAGAACCAGCACTTCAATCTGAACAAAAATGAAACATATTATTTTCCCGTTTACTGCTATTTTATTACTGCTATCCTGTAAACAAAATTCCCGAAATACTGGGGATGTTTCTAAAGCAAATAAAATTGAGGAAATAGAATTAAGTTCCAATACCTTAAATGATTCCATTTTAGAAAACAAAAAAATAGATACAGTACTAGTTAGTGCCATTACTATTGATACAGATTCGATAAATCATCTAATAAATGATTATGTATTACATGCGTATTATCCAAATAGCAATTATAGACCTTTAGATAGATACCTTTACATTCCCTATATAGTAGAGAATGAAAAAGAATATTACACATTTGATCAGTACCCCAAAGAATTAATAGTGCGGTTAATACCCACTACTGTAGACACTCTTGAAGTTATTTCAGGAACAGGTAATTGTATGGACTGTTTGGATATATTCAAAATACAAGATAAAAATGAGGTTGAGCTCTTTTACAGCCTAAGTAGTAATAATAAAATAATAGCCCAAAAAGGAAAATTGGATTCCATTTTATCAAAAAGAGACATCTCATTTGAGCACTTATGGGATTCCAAATATATTGAAGCTACTTTAACAAACTGGGCGGAAGATGTTGAACTTAATGACTTACTAAATACATATTATTATCTACCTACAGCTGCAACGCTACAAAAAAAACCAAATATTGAAAGCATTAATAAGTTATTGTTTGATACTAAACAATTGACTACCTACTCCTTAGATACACTCCAGATTTTATATAACAATCACTTGAATACTAATGACGTGATAAGAATGGACAATTTTTTAACCAATGACAATGAGGGATATTTTCATAGTGGCGAATTAATGAAGGGTATAGAAGAAGATGTATTATTATTAGTGGAGAGCCTGGATATTTTATATATCTCGCAACAAAATGAAATCTTTAAAGTTGCGTGGTTGAATGACTATACCACTGTTATAAATAGCATTGGAATACTTGACGACAGTCGTGCCTCTATAATCGATAATTATTACACCATAAATGATTGGGCCACCGGCACCAAAACTCGATTGTTTCATCCCGCCATGATTGATAATGATTACCTTGTAATTTATGAACTCAAGTTGAAAGATATTGACACCTACATTCAATCATCTGCAGAAATAATAAGCTTTAAAAAACCAATGGAAGCAGATTCTATCCAGTAATAGTTTCATATTAAGAATAGTTTATACGATTTTATAAAATCAATACTATGGGTATTCTTGAAAAATAGAGCAGAAAATGAAGTTATTATTTTTCCTCGTGGTTGGTAGAATTCTAGAGGAAATTAGAAATTGAAATTTAACAAATTACAAGAATAAACGAAATGAAATTTGACCGAACAGGAATTATATTATACACTGTTGCTTATAAAAAGTGTGTTGTTTTTTACGAAGAAATACTAGGGCTTACCAAACTATTTGAAACTACAGCGTTGACCTGTTTTGAATTTGGAGGCTCTTATCTAATGGTTGAATTAGACACTACCTATGATGGTCAAAAAACGGCAGAAGAACGTACTAGGACCTGCTTACGCATGAATGTGTCCAATGTAATGGGGCTTGCAGAAAAATTGATAGCAAAAGATATTGCCGTAGATTATCAAGAACATTCATGGGGCACTATTCCTAAGTTCCATGATCCCGATGGTAATTTATGTGCATTTAAAGACAGTCAAAAGTTCGAGGCACAAATTTCCGCATTTAAACAAACCCTTAAAAAATAGAAAAAGTTAGTTATATACCATTTAAAGTTCCTAAATTTAAAACAATCATCGGGCCAAGACTATAGCTATGGTACCACAACTTGGTCTAAACGAATTCCAAATTATTTCTATGAAAAACTTCTATTCTATACTCGCACTATCGCTATTAATTTCTTGTAATTCTAAAAAAAAGGAGAACAGCCAAAATAGCGAAGATGGTAGACCATCGTTAAGCCAAATACTGTCAGAATTTGATTCAGATAAAGATGGAAAACTATCTAAAGCTGAAGTTAATGGTCCGTTAGCAGATGATTTTGATCGTATTGATACTAATCAAGATGGATTTTTAAGTGAAACCGAACTAACGGCTGCACCGGGACCTAGACCTAAAGAGGAGCAGATTATAGATAGAAGTGAAATTAATACAACCATAAAAACCTTGGCAATAAATACCGAGTATTTCATTCAGGAAAATATTATCGGAGACATTACTCAAGAAAAGATAGCCTTATCAGGAATAGAAACGCTATGCTATGTGATAAAAACTCATTCCCAAGCCACGGAACACCAAATGGGACCTTGGTGTCCCCGTCATATTGAAGATGGGATGGAAAAAGGTGGACTATGGTTTAAAGAGGATAAGGTATATGATGTTTCCGGGCATTTTATAGCCAATCTTGCTGAATTTTATAGTGATGATCAATGGAAGCTGTACCGCGAAGATGGTACCGTAAAATATACAGAAACGGAAGAGGCTTGTTTAGCCGCTGCAAAACCTGATGTGGAAGAAGCATACAACAATTACTGTGTAGAATGTCTGCCAGAGTATTTTAAAGATCAGGTAACGACATTTTTCATTCCCGTAAAACCAGTATATTTAAATACCTCACAAGACTTAGGTAGAGGTGGACTGGGAATTGCTTTTAACGGTGTAAATTTTGATCCACCAGCACCCACTCACGCTATATTAGCCGCACATACCATTGCTCCTTTAGATGATCATGGGGGGCATGTAAATCCGCATGGAGGCTATCATTACCACGCCGTTACCGGAGGCACAAAAGAGATTGAGCAACCAGACGTGCATGCCCCAATTGTTGGTTATGCTATTGATGGCTTTGGTATCTACGCCTTAAAAGATAAAGATGATCGTCTAGCAGCCGACCTAGATGAATGTGGTGGGCATTCTGATGCGGTAAGAGGCTATCATTACCATGCTGGTGCCGTAGGAGATAATCAAATTATTAAATGCTTGCACGGCTTACCGGGATACACGCAAGTACAAGAGTAAATAAAGGCTGCTTAACGATGTTGCGCATAACTAGTAAAAGTCTTAAAATACAGAACACGGAGTATCTACCATGAAAAAGTTTTCATCTTATATCTCGTTATTAAAAAAAGTAGCTGTTTTTTTATTGGGATTTTTATTTTTTGCAGTTTTTCTAATGGGAGTTAACGTCATTTTTTTTCAAAAAGAAGACAAATATATGCTGGGAGGTATTATTATTTGTGCCTTGGCGCTTTATGTTGGCTGTTACCTTTTAGTAACGGAAGACCAAATGCATTTACTTAATTTTGGATTGATAGGTTTTGGACTTGCTGCATTAATTAATTACATTAATCCCGGGGGCTTTGAAGGTATAGCCAGAAATGCTTGGTACAAGAATAATGAACCCTTTATTCCCTACCAAAGCATAAAACCTGTTCAAATAAAAGCTGATGTAGAAAAATGCCAATTGTACAAATATGGCACGTTTTACTCCGGAACAGATACGATCACTAGATATAGAGAGGGAGAGGACGATTACGAAATGATCAATACTGAGTATGAAGGAAAACCGATAAAACTCGTATGGCTAGATGATTGTTCTTACCATAAAATTCTAGAAAAAGGGCTTATTCTTTCCTATATTCGGATGGGAGATTTTGAGAGCCAACACTATACGATTCATTCTTTGTATTTAGATCAAAGTAGTGAACCTAAAACTAGAATTGTACAACCTGTAGCCACTACACCTTAAAAAATTCCTATTGAAGCATTTCTTTACTATTATACTGCAAATTATACTCTTTACCCTTCTAACGGTTATCACACAAATTGGAGGGCTTATGTATATATTTAGCCTTATTATTTCAAAGAAATGGCGTATACCTGTAAAATTCAAAACGGTAGGTGTTTTTTTAGGGCTATATTTAATGGCTACGCTGTTTCTAGTTCCTATAGTGGCGCCACTTTTGGGACGCGAAAAAATAATACATTCAGAAAAAATACGCCCTACCAACTACATGACTGTTTTGCTCAATAGAAATTATGTAGTTCCTGAACTTAATAAACTTTTACTTCAAACAGCTACAGCATTAGCAGATACTCCAATTGAAATTAGATATTTAGATGCCAATTTTCCCTTTCTAAATAAATTTCCTCTCCTCCCCCATTTAAGTCATAATGATGGTAAAAAAATAGATCTAAGTTTGGTGTACGAAACTCCAGAGGGCATTATTGTAAACCAGAAAAAATCAGTGAGTGGCTATGGAGCTTTTGTAGCTCCTAAACCTAAAGAATATAACCAAGTAGAGAACTGTTTGAGTAACGGTTATTTTCAATACGACTATCCAAAATACCTGACTTTAGGCAGTATCAATGCTCCTCTTGTATTCTCTGAAAAAGGCACAAAACAGTTCATACAAACAATACTTGAAAATGAAACCCTAGGAAAACTATTCATAGAACCTCATTTAAAAACTCGAATGGATTTAAAGCATAAAAAAATACGGTTTCATGGCTGTAGAGCAGTAAGACATGATGATCATATTCATATACAATTAAAGTAAAGAAACACCTGATATTAAGCTATCAAGGGCATCTATTTTATACTGCGTAGAATTATAAAAAGAACTTAAAGAAAATTTTTAGACCCATCTAATTATGAAAAAAAACAAATTTATATACATCATTTTGTTTAGTTTAATTGTGGGATTAATTATGGGGTACGTGGTTACGAAAAACTATTATCAGGAAAAGATTGATCACGCTGAAACCATTCATAAACAACAAGAAACATTAGTGGAAACCCTTCAACAAATAGGAGACTATTTCGAAGAATTTCAGGAAGGTACCGGAAGCCATAGTTTCTTAAGAGCATCAATTAATTCTGAACTTATAGAATTACAGAATTCAGCTACAGATGACGCTAATGACCACTATTCAAAAGCAGCAAAATTGATTGTCAAAAATTATGCAGCCCACGTAAAATTAACTACTGAATATGAACGTGTTACTAAGTTATTGGAGTATTATGAAAATGACTATCAACCCTGTCGTGTAAAAGAAATCGACAACTTTTTTTTAAGAACTGAAATAGAACAATCTGAAGAGCTTACGCAAGAGGAATTAAAAAGCTATTCATTAGATTATATCCCTACGAAAGGTAACAATCGTGATACCTATTACCTTACTAAACCAGTGCATGTAAATACTAGAATGGTCATTATTTCAAATTACGACCAACAATTACTTATAGCCTACTTTGTTTTTGGAAATGATAAAAAAGCCATTAAAGCGTATAGCGATAGTTTTAAAGGAGGTGATTGTTTTAGCGTCACTTCTAGGTTGTATGAAAATGGCTATTTAGAGGTTAAAGAGCGAAATTGTAAAGAAGGAAGTATGCTCCAGAAGTATCAAAACGTAAATTATTAATAAGTAAGAACGGCGTCGCTTTTAGTATTCCTTAAAAAAGGCCATTCACCATTAAAAGCTTATTATTTGATAAGTCTATAACATTTTGAGATGCATGCGGTACTTTCCACAGGTTTTCTGCAAATAGTTTGCTATATATTATATTTGTAAAAAATGAAAAAGGATTCAATTTAAAGATACTTTTAAGTTTTATACTAAAAATAAATTCTACTAGAAGCTAAAACATATGAAAAACAGTACTAAATTATCTGGGAAAAATGTTCTAATTACAGCTGGTGCGCAAGGTATTGGCGAGGCTATTACAAAGCATTTTATTGATAGCGGAGCCAATGTAGCTATCCATTATTTTTCTAGTGCAGAAACCGCTAACCAATTGACAGAATATGCAACGAGCAAAAGGCAAAAAGCGATAGCTATCAGTGGCGATTTGACAAAAGAAACAGATGCGAATGCTTTGGTTGCTAAAACAGTAGAAGCCTTTGATAGTTTAGATATCTTAATTAATAACGCTGGATCTTTAGTAGCGCGTAGAATGCTAAATGAAATGGAAGCCGAATTCTGGCATAAAGTAATGGATATTAACCTAACTTCTATGATGTTTGTAACTAAAGCAGCTGCTCCTCACCTAGCTAAAAATGAAGCGAGTAGTGTGGTAAATTTAGCATCACTCGCCGGCCGTAAAGGTGGGCATCCTGGATCATTAGCTTATTCTACTAGTAAAGGGGCAATATTGACCTTCACGCGTGCACTTTCTGCAGAATTAGGACCTCAAGGTACACGCGTAAATGCTGTTGCTCCCGGGCTTATCCTAGGAACATCATTTCATAATACACATACCACAAAAGAATCTGCTGCAGCAACAACGGCAGGCATTCCTATTCAACGTGCAGGAAATGCAGACGATGTGGCTAGAGCCGTTATTTACTTAGCTTCAGAATTTGATGGCTTCATTACTGGTGCCACTTTAGACATCAATGGTGGTGTCTATAATATGTAATTGACAAAACGTGCATCACAATACACGGTCTGTAAAATTGAAAAGACGAGTACCTATAACCTAACTTGTCTTTTCTGATTCATTCATTTTCAAAGATAAGATATATGTTAAAGACGCCCGTAATTCACCCTACAATAATGGAGGCGCTTGCACGTTCTGGACATTTTGCACAAGTGGTTATTGCAGACGGAAATTTGCCTGTTGGTGCTATGACCGGTCCTAATTCTACTACGGTGCATTTAAATTTTCGCCCAGGATTGCTAGATGCGCTTACGGTTCTTGAAGGTATTTTAGAAGTATGTCCTATTCAAGGGGCTATCGTTATGGAAAAACCTGCAGAAGCTAATGCAGAAATTCATGATGCCTATAAGAAGCTTTTAGGAGAGGTTACTTGGGAGGCTATGGAACGCTGGGCGTTCTATGACAAAATAAGAGAGCCTGCTACTACATTAATTATTCAAACGGGCGAACAGCGTCGTTTTGCGAATATAATTTTAACAGTAGGAGTGGTGAAAATGGCCGAAGAAAGTAATTTTTAAGCATAAAAAAGCCTAGAGACTTTGAAAAAATTTCTCTAGGCTTATATAATAATTTATACTGCTATTTCTGCAGCGACATCCATTCGCTCCCAATTGCGGTGCTTTGCAATGGCTGCAATAAAATCTTTTGGATCTTTATTGATGAATACCGCAGCATCATTTTTAAAATCTACAACGGCCGTAGCATCCAATAACATCTCACCCTCGTGAGCCACTGCAACAGCTTTACAGTGTTTAAAAGCCTCATTGATAAATTTGGTGAATTTTGATTTGGCTAAAAGTGCGTCTATAGACTTTTTACCGCCTGGAATATAAATGGCATCGAATAACACGCTTTCCGTAGTCATTATCGCAGCATCTACTTTGTGCTCCATTTTTTCATCACACAATACCGTGCCTCCGTGTGGCGCCACAAGCTTTACTACTGCATTTTCTGCTTCTAATGCATTCTTCATGGCTTCAAAATCTTTCATATGAAAACCATCAGCAACTAAAAATGCAATTTGTCGTGTAGCTATCGTATCAAATTTTGTGTGTGCCTGACTTAATTCAGGAGACTCTTCTAAATATATTTTTTTCTTTTTAGGTTGATGATCTTCCACATTAGCATTGGCTCCAATAGCTTGGTTGATAGGCCTTTCAATATCATCCGGCACTTTCATCCCTAGGTTATCGGCCACTTCATTGGCAAGCGCTTCATCAATCTGAGCTATGATCCATAACATTCGTGACTTAATATGATCATGCGTACATTTCCCTAACTCAAAAGAATAGGCATCAATCACATGATTTTTCTCCCATGAGGCCAAGCTTCGGTAAAACAATGCTGGTTGTGAAAAATGGTCACTGAAGCTTTCACTTCTGGTGCGTATTTTATGCGCATCTATACGTTCTTGGTAGGATTCAAATCCGCCTTCTTCTACCGAGGATAGATAAGGACATCCGCCACCTAAAGAATTTGGAAAATATGCGGTATTTCCTTTCGGAATTTCCATTTGCATGTGTCCATCTCTCTGATTATTGTGTACAGGTGCTACCGATTTGTTAATGGGCAACTGATGAAAATTGTGACTTCCTAAACGCGATAGTTGCGTATCGCGGTAAGAAAAGAGACGCCCTTGTAATAAAGGATCATTGGTAAAGTCTATTCCAGGAACTACATTCCCTGGTAAAAATGCCACCTGTTCTGTTTCTGCAAAAAAGTTATCCGGATTTCTATTTAAAACCATACGCCCGATAATCTTCACAGGTACCATTTCTTCCGGAATAAGCTTGGTAGGATCTAATAAATCAAAATCGAACTTATGCTCATCTTCTTCAGGAACTATTTGAAGTCCTAATTCCCATTCTGGAAACTGCCCAGCATCTATTGCTTCCCATAAATCTCTTCTGTGAAAATCTGAATCTGCACCACTAATTTTTACGGCTTCATCCCAAGTAACGGAATGTACTCCTAATTTTGGCTTCCAATGAAATTTTACGAAATGTGCTTTTCCTTCCTTATTAATTAACCTGAAGGTATGTATCCCAAAGCCCTCCATCATTCGCAAGCTACGTGGAATTCCGCGATCGCTCATCACCCAAATATGGTTGTGCAGGGTTTCTGTGGTTAAGGATACAAAATCATAAAAAGTGTCATGAGCAGAAGCTGCTTGTGGAATTTCATTATTAGGTTCTGGTTTTACAGAATGAATTAAATCTGGAAATTTCATAGCATCTTGAATAAAGAATATAGGCATATTATTTCCTACCAAATCCCATGTACCTTCTTCCGTGTAAAATTTAACGGCAAAACCTCTCACATCGCGTGCTAAATCTGTAGAACCCTTAGAACCGGCCACCGTAGAAAAACGTGCAAATACAGGGGTTTTTCGTTGAGTATCAGTGAAAATACCCGCTTTGGAATATTCTTCAATACTTTCATAAAGTTCAAAGTATCCATGGGCAGCACTACCTCTAGCATGCACGATGCGCTCCGGAATACGCTCATGATCAAAATTGTGAATTTTCTCTCTCAATAAAAAATCTTCAAGTAATGTAGCACCTCTAGGCCCTGATTTTAAAGAGTTATTGGTATCATTGACTTTTAAACCTTGGCGTGTAGTCAAGGGTTTATCGGTATAATCTACCTTATAATTTTCTAATTGCTTGTCTTTTTCTGTAGGTGTTCTTTTATCATCCATTGTGTTAGGGTTTTAAGTGTTACCAGTAGTGGTCTCAATCGCAGATAAAGCTAAATGGATGTAAGAATTTGAACTGCCTTAAAAAAAACAATGATTAACTCAATTGCAAAATTTAATAATGCTTAAAAATAAAAAACGCCACTGCTTACACAGTGGCGCTCATCAACTAAACGACTCAAAATTTTATTTATTCACTATAAATGCATGTATTACACCTGGCAACCAACCAATGATGGTTAATACAACGCTTATCAGAAAAGTAGTTCCCAAACCGTGCTTTAAAAAAACGGCTAACGGTGGTAAAAATATATTTAATAATATTGTTAGAATTGACATAATTTATTGTTTTAAGTTTCTACAAAGCTATAGTAGACAGTCTTTCATTATTAACGCAATACGATGAAATCTTTGCTAATATGCTTCGCCATCGATGTGGTCCTGTCTAAATAAAAATTTTTATTTATGTGAACTATAGTGACCGTATCAATTTTATTTATTAAATTAAAGTTAAGAATCGATAATCTTTATTTTTTAAGAGACTCAATCGAAAAATAAACTAATTTTACCCCCTACAATAAAACAGATCTCATTACATATATGACTGACAAAAAATTGATATTATGGTTAGTTGATGACGATGAAGATGATAGATCTTTCTTTATAGAAGGACTTGAAAGTTTAGACGTAAATTTTGAGTTAAGAGAATTCGCTAATGGTAAAGAACCACTATGCTTCTCTGACGCCAACAGTGACATCATTCCCGATATTATATTTTTAGATTTAAACATGCCGGTTATGAATGGTACGGAATGTTTAGAACTTATTAGAAGTCATAAAACGCTAAAAAATGTTATTGTGGCTATGTATTCTACCTCTTCTAGTGGTTTGGACATTCAATGTTGTTATGAAAAAGGCGCCAATCTTTATGTAATTAAACCCAATAGATTTCAAGATTTAAAGAACTGTATGCAGAAAATTCTGAGTATGAACTGGTCAGATTTTCTATGCAATTTTCAGAAAGAGCACTTTCTTCTCAAAGTATAAGTAGCATTACGCCTATATTTCCTTAAAAACTATAGCTATAAAATGCTATTCTCGATGAGATTAGGGTAACTTTTCATGCATTAGCATCAATCATTTTCTACAAACAAGTTTTTCTTTGCAAAGACTATGCAGTTTTCTACTACATAGAACTCAACATATTAATTCAACATTTAAAATAGAACCAATGAGCAAGGAACTAAAAGAAAAGGATGAGCAAGAAATAGGAAGACCGGGATTAGAATCTGCCATGAACGAAAAACCTGAAATTATAAAATCTACATACAAAGGTAGTGAAAAGCTAAAAGGAAAAGTGGCTTTAATTACGGGCGGCGATAGTGGTATAGGGCGGGCTGTAGCGGTGCATTATGCCAAAGAAGGCGCAGATATAGCTATAGCATATTTAAACGAGCGCAAAGATGCTGAAGAAACAGCTGCTATGATAGAAAAAGAAGGCCAAAACTGCATCAAGATTAGTGGCGACCTCAAAGATTTTTCATATTGCCAAGATCTTATAGAGACTGTGATAAAGACCTATGGAAAAATTGATATTTTAGTCAATAATGCGGCCACACAATATGTAGAAGAAGAGTTTTCAGCAATCTCTATTGAACATTTAGAAGAGACCTTTAAAACCAATATATTGTCAATGATTTACCTGACGCAACAGGCGTATCAATACATGGAAAAAGGGGCTAGAATTATCAACACTACTTCGGTTACTGGATATAAAGGTCATAATGAACTTATCGACTATGCCTCTACAAAAGGAGCTATTACCTCTTTTACACGATCATTATCTGCACAGTTAGCACCAAAAGGCATTCTTGTAAATGGTGTAGCTCCAGGCCCTATTTGGACCCCATTAATACCTGCTACGATGACCGACATAGGAGATTTTGGGAAAAATACGCCCTTAGGCCGTTGCGGACAACCATCAGAAGTTGCTCCTGCTTACGTGTATTTAGCCGCAGAAGATTCTAGTTATATGACAGGCCAGATTTTACACATCAACGGCGGAATTGTTGTGGGTGGTTAATTACTATTCTATTAAACAACTTAAGAACAAAGAGAAAATTTCAATATTCTAATTTGAAATTTTCTCTTTTTTTACGACTCATTCTCATCATCCTTGGTATCATTTTTTATCGTTAACGGATGATCTTTCTCCCCCAGCCCTACAATCCTTATAATATTTACTACGGTATTATAAAGCATCAGTACCACCACGATTAATGCTGAACTTAAAATACTTGACACAATTAAACTCGCATAATAAATAGCATTGAACCAATTGTCCGGAACGTTATCAGATTCCGTTATAGGCAGGTTAAAGGTTAAAAACGAAATAAGGGCAATAATAAAAACCGCGGTATCTATTTTAGCAATCTGTAGCACATGTAAATAATGATCTCTTTTCAGTTTTGCATTCGAGGCAGAACTCAAACTCAAGAGCGTTAATAGTAAGGCCAAAATAGTAGCAGAAGCCAACACAATGGTATTGCAAAGCATATTTAATCCTGATAAGGAATGTTTAATTAACACTTTTGCTTCATAACCACTCAGCTCTCCTAGTAAGAAAGTTCCTGTCATGATGGCCACTAAAGAAATTACCCCGCCTATAATTGCTCTTTTTGTATACTTACTGATGCTCATTAGTTCTTTTGTATTTAAAAGATGAAAAATACATTCCTTTTTAGGGCTGCTGTACTCTATTCCATTTAAGATTTAACACAATCGGTATACATGTAAGACTTCTAAAAATAATAACGCCTAAAGCAATTAGGGTTAACAAAAAATCCATTAGGGGTACTGATATTAAGGCACTAAGAATACTTTAGAGCTTAGAAAACAAGTACTTAAAAAAATAAAAAATGGCTGAATTAGAATATAAAGAGATGGATATGACCATTAACAAATCTCAGGGTATGGGAGCTGTTTTAATAGATGGTAACACAACATTTAGAGTCTGGGCTCCAAATGCAGAAAAAGTATTTGTAATGGGTTCTTTTAATGATTGGAAGCGTACTAACATGCCGCTCGCTTTAGAAGAAAATGGATACTGGGCAGCAGCCTTTGATTCGGTGAAAGAAGGCGACGAGTATAAATATATCATCCATACTAATGGGAAAGAATATGAACGAAATGATCCATACGCTTTTGAAGTTACTAGTAGTATAGGAAACTCTATTGTTAAAACACTGAATTTTGATTGGGGTGATGATAATTTTCAAATGCCCCATTGGAATGAATTGGTTATTTATGAACTGCATGTAGGTACATTCAACAGAAAAGAACCCGATACAGTAGCTAATTTTGATAGTGTGATAGAAAAACTTCCCTATTTAGAGAAATTAGGAATAAACTGTATTGAGCTATTACCTGTGGCAGAATTTGCAGGCGGAATTTCATGGGGATACAATCCTGCACACCCCTTTGCTATAGAACAAGATTATGGAGGCCCTGATGCTTTTGCAAGATTGGTAAGAGCTGCGCATGAGAAAGGAATTGCGGTAATTATAGATGTGGTATATAACCATCTTGGACCCTCTGATGTAGACTTATGGCAATTTGACGGTTGGGGAGAAAATGATAAAGGCGGTATCTATTTTTATAATGACCATAGAAGCGCTACACCATGGGGAGATACTAGACCCGATTATGGCAGACCAGAAGTACGGCAATACCTTCGAGACAATGCGCTAATGTGGATAGAAAAATATAAATGTGATGGTTTACGAATGGACGCTACCTCCTATATACGCTATGAGGGTGGTGGACTAGGTTATGATACAGAAATTGAGGAAGGCAACATTTTAATGCGTGATATAAACGCGGAATTACGAGAGAAATATCCTCACATACTCACTATTGCAGAAGACTTAAAAGGAGAGAATAAAGTTACGGATGCCATTGAACATAATGGCCTAGGCTATGGTAGCCAATGGGATATGAATTTTGTACACCCCGTAAGAGAAGTGCTAGAAGATCCTTATGATACTTCTAGAGATTTGCAAAAAATTGTAGATGCTTTAGAATTTAAATACAATACAGATGTCTTTACTAGAATTGTATATACAGAATCTCATGATGAGGTGGCCAATGGTAAAGCAAGAGTTCCTGAAGAAATACAGCCAGGTGACGCTGAGAGCGCCTTTGCAAAAAAAAGGGCTATTTTAGGAATAGCACTAACCTTAACCGCTCCAGGAATACCCATGCTGTTTCAAGGTCAAGAATTTATAGAAGATGAATATTTTCAGGATACAGAAGCATTAGACTGGAGTAAATTTGAAAAACATAAAGGCATCCAGAAATTGGTTCGAGACTTAATTTATTTAAGAACTGGTAATCATGATAGAACTGCAGGTCTTAGAGATCAAGGGATTCAGATAGTCCATTTTAATAATGAGACCAAAATACTGGCATACATTAGAGAGGATAGAGACCATAGAGAACCCGTTCTTGTTATTTTAAACTTTAGTACTATAGATTACCAAAATTATGGAATTGGTTTGGAACAGAATGCCGATTGGAAGTTGCGTTTTAACAGTTCATGGAACGGTTACGATCCCGATTTTTCTGATTTGGAGATTCAAGGGATTAATCATTATCAAGAAGAAACCGATGGTCAAGAATGGACAGGAAAACTAACTATTCCTGGATATTGTTGCCAAATATATACCTTATAAGACCTTTATCTACATTTTAAAACCTTAAAATAATCTAGTATACTACCTTGTTTTAGGGTTTTTCTTTTTGGTGTTTGAGTTAATTAGAGTGCCTATCAAAAACTACTTTTATAGTAAATTTTCATATTTTAAACTAACACTATGAAACAAAGCATAGGTATTGTAGGTAGTGGCCCAACAGCCCTCTACGTTCTAAAAAATATAGCCGAAAACAGTACGGTAATTTCTAAGGAAATTGCTACCATATACATTACAGAAAAAGAAACTAATGCAGGTGTAGGCATGCCCTATTCCGAGAAATACACAGAGTTATGTAATATGTCTAATATCTCCTCTGAAGAGATTCCTCTTTTAAGCCAATCTTTAGCCTCTTGGTTAAAAGAGCAACCTGAAGAAGCGTTAGAAGCATTACAGATAGATGCAGACAAGATTTCTGAAACCGTCGTTTATCCTCGGCTTGTCTTAGGGAAGTATTTTAAAAATGAATACGAACATTACAAAAGCCTTTTAGAAAACGCCAACATCAGGGTTGTAGAATTATGCAATGCGGAAGTTATTGATATCATAGCTTCAGAAACGACACAAGAATTTGAGCTAGTTATACAAGATAAGGACCGTATTACCTGTAATGGTGTCATTATTGCTTCAGGTCATGAATGGATTAACGAGGATAATACACAGCGAGGGTATTTTGCATCGCCTTGGCCTATCTCAAAAGTGTTACCAAAGAAAGGAACTTACGATAATTATACGGTAGGTATTTTAGGAGCCTCTTTAAGCGCTTTTGATGTGGTGTCTTCCCTCTCTAGAAGACATGGTCATTTTGAAAAACAAGGGGCCGAAATTGAATACATTCCGGATGCAAACACGGAACACTTTACCATAGTAATGCATGATTTTAATGGCTGGTTGCCTCAGTTGCAATACGAACAAAAAGAGCCTATGCGAGAAGTCTATAGGCACGTTACAAAAAATGTATTACTCGATTTATTGGATGAAAACGGATTTTTAGGTTTAGATACTTACTTTAATTTAGTATGTAAGCCTGCCTTACGTAAAGCGTTATTTAAAGATGATTTGCTTGATGTGGTAAGCCACTTACAAAACGAAGATTTTGGATTTCTAGATTTTATAGCGGTTATGACTGAAAAACATGAATATCCAGATCCGTTCAAGGGTATGGAAAAAGAACTTGTAGAAGCGCAAAGCGCCATAAAAAAAGAGCAGCCCATTTATTGGAAAGAGGTGATTGATGATTTGATGTATAGCTTAAATTTTCATGCGGAACTTTTAGCTGCCGAAGATCATTATACCTTCCATAAAGAGGTGATGCCTTTCTTATTAAATGTCATAGCTGCCATGCCTTTAGAATCTGCTAAAATTATGCTTGCGCTACACAAAAGAGGGAAACTAAGCTTAAAGAAAGGCGCTGTAAAGCTTCTAGATCAAAAAAAAAGCAACCAGAAGGAAACTAGTATAGAGGTGGGGAATGAAAAGATAAGCTATAAAAAGTTTATCACTTGCTCCGGGCAAAAATCGATTTCACTTAAGAATTTCCCTTTTCAATCTCTAGTCCATAGCGGAAAAGTACGTGCCGCAAGAAGCAAAGTAGCAAGCATAAAAAAAATGTACGATCTAATTGGAGAAGAGAGTCAATTTAATCTTATCAAAAATAAAAAAAGCTGGTATCTAAAATTAAACGGTATTGATATTTCCACCAATTTTAAACTTATAGATGTGTCTGGAAATGAAGTTCCTAATTTATATGATTTATCGTTTACCCACACCTCTGGACTAAGACCCTATTCTTTTGGATTGCAGTCTTGTGAATTAACAAGCCGCGTTGTGGTAAAAGACTTCATCAAATCAATCCAAGAAAAAAGTAATTTGGTATCGTAGTCTATACGCAACTATGGTACAATAAAGCGTATTTAGCATCATACTAACTACGCTTTTTATTTTATTAAATATTTTAAACTATACAGGTTTACGCTTATACTTAGTTATTAATATAAGCATTATCGCATTTAAACAAGTAGATATACCATTTGTAATGATAATAGGAACATCTTTAAGGAGTATTCCATAGAAAGTCCAAAGAGAAACACCCGCGATTAGAACAAAAAACATATAAGGAGAAACATCTTTAACTTTTTTGGTGCGCCATGCCTTTATTATCTGTGGCACAGCAGCGCCAGTTGTAAAAATGCCTGCCAGTGTTCCTATAATTTCCTCTAACTCCATAGAATGATCAAGAATGAATTTATAACTGATGTATATGATTTTTGAGTAATTCTTCTTCATCCTGCGAAAATTGATGCTCGTGGAGCACGGTGTCATATTTTTCTCTCACCATCTTTTTAAATTCATCCGTCTTCTCTACCACCTTCTCAAGTGATACGGTATCCTTTTTGTTGCTAATCATAGCCATAAGATCTTGTAGTTCGTGTTCGGTTGGATTCTTGCATTCAATGTATTTTCCTCCTAAATTATAAATCAGCTGAATCATTTCTTTTGATAAGGCCTCAAAATGCTCTTGTTTTGCTTTGTAATGCTGTTGTTGCTCTCCCGTAGCTTCTTCAGAAAGTTTTTGATAAACTTCTTTTAAGGATAAATGAATTTCAGTAATCTCATTTAGAGTGTTGTTTATGTTTTGATTCATGTTTCTATTTTTAGATTGTTTATTATATCGCAAGTGATTTGATTTTAGATAACATCACATCACTCTAGATTGAAAATAAATTTAATCTAAATCAACTGTGATAATGAACCCATTCCGTTAAATAATGAACCCTGTTACTTCAAAAAAGTTAGCTTATCATTCCATAATCAAAGAATATATTGAAACGACTCCCCAGCGTAATAGAACACCTTATTTATGGATTACAGTCAATCGAAGTTGATGCGGAGTCCTAATTTTATAGTACTAATATTTTATAAAAAATTGGTCTAACCTCCTAATAAAACCTCTTATGATTCTTTATGGTACTTTAAAAATTTCTACTAATCCAGCAATCAATAAACTTTTAACGATTGATAAGCAATCCTTGTTTTTAATTGTTTGTTCTGCTATAGGTATATACTTAGCCATCATTCTATACACCCGCTTATTCGGAAAGAGAAGCTTTTCAAAAATGTCTAGTTTTGACTTTGCAATGACGGTATCCGTGGGTTCTATGGTGGCCACCACGGTTTTGACTAATTCTGTAAGCTTAACAGAGGGTGCCATAGGTTTAGTTATGGTGTACGGACTTCAATTAGCGGCGGCATATTTGCGCAGGTATGAGCCCTTTAGAAAATTAATAGACAATCAGCCTACCTTACTCATGGATGGTAGTACCATTATCAAAGAAAACCTAAGGAAAGTACGAGTAACTGAAGGAGACTTAAGATCCAAATTAAGAGAAGCAAACGTTGTAAAACTTTCAGAAGTCAAAGCGGTAATTTTTGAAACAACTGGTGACATGGTGGTCCTACATAAGAGTAATGAGGATGATATAGACCCTTGGCTTTTAGAAGATGTTGGTAGGTAACTCATCAAAACTATTTCTAAGCAGGTCTTATTCTAAAGTTGACGCATAAATGATAGACAGCAACTATGCGTCAATAAACAGTATTATTACTATTTTAACCCGTAAATTTTATAAGGGTAGGTAAAGTTTAAACTCCGCACCCGCTCCTTCTTTCCCCACTGCAATGATAGCACCGTGATGATTTTCTGCAATTTTTTTAACGATAGCTAAGCCAATCCCAGTTCCTTTATACTCTAGCTTACCATGTAACCTTTTAAAGAGTTCAAATATTTGCTCTGCATATTCAGGGTCAAATCCTATACCATTATCTAAGAAAGAAATTTCTGCGTAGGTCTGTTCGCTAGAGAGGTTTAAGTGCCCCAAATTCTCTCCTGGAACAATTAAGGTTTTGATTTTAATCTTTGGAGCTTCTTCTTCCTTTGCAAATTTTATCGAGTTTTCTATAAGGTTCTGAAAAACCTGTCTGATTTGAAAAGGAATCACGGCTGCTGTAGCCAAAGAATCATGTTCTATTGAGCTACCTGTAGCTTTAATTTTGTCGGAGAGTGTATCCATCACTTCCAAAAGCATTTCTTCAAGATTTACTGTTTCAAATTTGGCCTCTTGATTAGAAGTACGTGAGAAAGCCAATAAATCTTCTATCAGTGTACGCATTCGTTCTGCGGAGCTAATAATCTTATTAAAATCTTGCAATCCTTTTTCTGAGAGATTGGCTACTTCTCTACTAGCAACCCTATCTGCGAACATTTGAATTTTACGTAATGGCTCCTGCAAATCGTGGCTAGATACATAAGCGAACGCTTCTAATTCTTTATTTCTATTTTCAAGACTTCTAATAGATACTTGCAATTTATCATTAGCCTCTTTCAATTGATTGGTTCTGAGGATAACTTGCTTCTCTAAATTTTTAGAAAAGAGTTCCGACTTTTTACGGGCTTGTACACGGTCTGTAACATCAGTACAGGTGAACATCATTCCGGTCACAACACCATCTAAATCTCTAAGAGGAATGTAATCATAATCTACATAGAGCTCCCAAGAACCTTTCTCATCTTTAAAAAAGACAAAAGATTCTTTTTCTGATGCCGGAAGTCCCGTCTTCATAACGCCAAGAATTATTTCAGGATATTTAGAAGTGATAAGGTTAGGGAATACCTCTAGCATGCTTATCCCTTCAACTTCATGTCGTTTTTTTCTCCAAATGACGTTTAATAAACTTTCATTCGCCATTTCAATATTCATTTCCTTACCTCTTAAAATTCCCATAGGAATAGGAGATTGCATGACAAAGTTTTTAAATTGACGTTCAGATTCTTCTAACTCAAATCTAGCTTTAACCGTTTGGGTAACCTCAAAGGCTACCAACATTATCTCAGTGACTACCCCGTTCGCTATAATCGGTTCAAAGATAAAATTAAAATATCCAGTTTCTTTTACTCCATTGCGCTCTAATATAAAAGGATATTCATTTCCGAACTGTGCTTTTTTGGTAATAATAAGCTCTTCAAAAATGGGAAGTATACCTGCTTTAATTTCTGTCAACACCTCAAATAAGGGCTTATTATGAGCTTCTTCTAAGGTTTTTTGCCAAATAAAAAGCGCCATATCATTAACTACGTTAATGGTGAAATCAGTTACACTCAGAATGCAAATTCCAACGGGTACCTCTTTAACTAATTGCCTAAAGCGATTTTCATTAAGCTTTAATTGTTCTAAACTTTTCTGCTGATCGGTAATATCTTGCAAAGTTCCATTAAAGCGATATGCAACATTATCTGAGTTAAACCATGATTTACCCAGTGCTCTAACATATCGTTCTTGTCCCGTTTGTTTATTTCTAATCGTATAGCTTATATCATACTTACCCCCAGAATTAATATCAAAAGATTCTAATATAGCTGCATTAACCCTGTGTCTATCTTTCTCGATAATGGCATTCGTAGCTTGATGTAGTTCTATTTTTTCTTTAGTATCTAAACCAAACCAATTCTTTACACGTGGGTTTGTCTTTAATTTATCATGAATAGGATCATAATCCCAAGTTCCTAAATCAGTAGCGTCAATAGCAAACTTAAGTTCATCTTCACTCGCCTTCAATTTCTGTACAGCTTCTACGCTACTGGTTGTTTCTGTGCAAATGGTTAAAATTCCAGAAATTTCATTTTTTTCATTTTTTATAGCGCTATAACCAAACGTCCAATAAGCATCTTCTAAAGTACCATTTCTATTGATAGGTAAAAAAAGATTTTCTTTCCATGTCGGTTTTCCATTTGCAAAAACACCATCTAATAAAGGCCCCAAAGTAGACCACATCTCACTCCACGATTCTTTACCTTCTTTTCCTAAAATTCTAGGGTGTTTACCTTCGCTCCCTAAACTTATTCTAAAAGCATCATTATAGAAGCAGTAATAGTTCGCTCCCCAATACAATAACATTGGGTAGTGAGAATTTAAGACTAAGGACAACGTACTTTTTAGGCTCTGGGGCCAAGAGCTTGGGGTACCTAATGCTGTTTCTGCCCAATTAAAGCTTCGCATTAATTCTCCCATTTGACCTCCTCCTTCTAAAAAAGCCACGTTTTCTTGCTGTAATTTTTCACTCATAATTACATGATCTACAAAATATTAAGGTATGTATCGTTTGATATCTCCTGATAATGTTGCTACTCTGTGAATCTGAATTGAAACCTATATTTTCAATTTATAATTAACAAAATACTATCAGTATCTAACAAACAAATATAAGTATCGCCCACTTATAATTTTACTACAATTACAACAAATTTTTAACTTGAACACGTAAACTTGGAGAGGTGATAATTATTAAAAAATAAAGAGGCCCAACAAAATAAGTTAAAATAGGATTGTTTGATTATTTGGATTGGACATTCCTTACAAAAAAGAAATATTGGTGGGCTATGAAACTAGCATTACGCAGTTTTAAAACACCTTTACAGAAGCTATAGTTCCTACAATAGAATAAGTCTAGATGCTAAAAAGTATCACGATAACAATATTTAAATGAGGTAGTAGTATTGGTAATTTTCATAGCTATTTTCTATTGGGTATTGTGTAGCTATACTTCCTATAATTTAATACTTTGCAGGGGATTTGAAATATCGCTATGAAGAAGAAGAAAAAATCAAATAAGAAAAAAACAAAAAAGCTCATGCTGAAAAGTCTTTATCTTTTTTTGGTATTACTTTGTCTCTCTGTTGTTTTAGCTATTATTCTGGAAAAACCCAATGTGGTCATTTTTTTTATATTCATTAGTGGTTTCTCCTTTTTCTTGTTATGTGGTGTTTACCTATTGCAAACAAGAATGAAACTATTAAAATTGCTCACTACTTTTTCAACAGACCTACTCCAATCCAACACCAATCTCGTACAAAGTTCTATTCCCCCATTTTATTCAAATCCAATGTACTTTCATATTTTTTTGATTGTTCTGGTTTTATTGAACATTGTGTTATCTCAATTTGAACTTACTACCTACAATTCTTCCTATTATTCCCGTTTTTACAATGATCTATACCTCCAATTTATTATTGCTGTTTTATTTTCAATACTGGGAGTTCTAAATCCTTTTTTAAAGATACCGGAAGTCCTAAAAGAACGAATTAAAGAACGTCATTTAAAATTATACCACCTTATTTCTAATAACAAGAAGATGTTTTATTACCGCCTATTGGCCTGTATTTTGGTTATCGCCTATTTTAGTTATGAACGCTGGTTAGTAGTTCCAAATTTCGATGATAGCAACATTATATTGCAAGGTGTTGATATTGCTATACTCATTTTTGTATTAAGCACTACCTACCATATGGTTACATACGCAAAGATATTTCTATTGGAAAACACATTTAGGCTTATTAAAACATTTTCAATTTTAACCTCTTCCATATTTATATTAGTGCCCTTAGTTCCCTTAACTTTTTTTATCTTACATATTCTAAATTTAGACGAGTCATTAATCAGTTTTGATCCTGTGCTTTTTTTAGCCTTTAACCTTATTATGGTCTATGTGGAGTACAGTTTAAACAACAACAAAAAAACTACCGTAAACTCTAAAGAGTAAAGATTCTCGGAAACTAGCGGTTCCATATACTTCAAGTATAAATCCAAAAGCAAACGGTAGCGAAAAAAAATTAAGCTAACTTTTATAAGATAAGTATGAATAAGATAATTATACAAGGAATAAAATTTGATGAAAAATCTTCTTATGAAAAAGGACCTAGACTGGCACCTCCAATTATACGCGAAGTATTAAATTGTGGTTCTGCAAATATGTATACAGAGAACCTAATAACCATTGAAAACGACGCTATTGAGGACAAAGGCGATTTTGAAATAACGGACTATTTTGATATTGAAAAAATAACAAAAAAACATTTAGATACAGGCGCTAAAATTCTAAGTTTAGGTGGCGATCATTCTATAACATTCCCCGTAATTAAAGCCCATCACGAAAAATATCCAAAATTAGATATTCTTCATATTGATGCTCATTGTGATTTGTACGATGATTATGAAGGCGATAGCTATTCTCATGCCTGCCCCTTTGCTAGAATTATGGAAAATGGTTTTGCCGTTAAGCTAGTACAAGTAGGCATTAGAACTTTAAATCCACACCAAGCAGAACAAGCAGACAGATTTAAGGTAGAAATACACCAAATGAAAAATTTAGATCTTAACAAAATTCCTAAATTTAAAAATCCACTATACATCTCTTTAGATATGGATGGTTTTGATCCTGCTTTTGCTCCTGGAGTTTCGCATCATGAGCCTGGTGGTTTAACTTCCAGACAGGTTATCAATTTAATCCAAAGTATAGATACAGAAGTTATTGGTGCTGATATCGTTGAATACAATCCACCTAAAGATTTTCAAAAAATGACCGCTTTTTTAGCGGCTAAAATGATGAAAGAAATTTTAGGTAAAATGATGTAACCGTTTCATTTAATCTGTAACAGCCTTTATTCAATTAGGCATTAGTGCAAGTATCATATTTAAAATTAACTTATGTTCAATTTTTGGAAATCATTAGCTTATACCACAAAATTTTCGGCAATTGCATTTTTTATCACAGCTGCCTTAGGGCTTCTAAGTATGGGGGCTTTAGGTGCGGGACTCTATTATCCTGTGTCATTCTTTTTTAAGTCCTACCCTACTCTTAATCATTGGAGCGGAGATTGGGTTTGGCCTGCTATGATTATTGTGGGTATGTTTTGGGCTGTTGGTTTTGTATTCGGCGGACTCCTATGGCACTACGCTAGTAAAATAATTGCATCAAAAGTAGTTCTTAGAATCCTCTACATTTTAGTGCTTTGGCTATGGGCTGGAATACTTTGGTATAGTATGATTTCAAAAAATGTAGCCCAGCTATAATATGCTATTTCTAAACCAAAATAATAAAAACCAACTCATGATTCATCAAATTATATTATTTTGATACGCTCCTATTTTTTCTATCCACTATTTATTTTCTTATTTTCACCCGTAAATAGCTTAGCTTAAACAAGCCTATTTCCGGTACATTCCCTAAGCAACAAACAATTAATGATTAACGATTTACTCCTTACCCATATAAATAAAACTGTTAAATTTTCTTCCAAAGCACAAGAAGAATTTTGCGGTTTCTTTCAACCTAAAACAATACCAAAAAAAGAATTTCTATTACAACAAGGGCAAGTCTGTAAATTTGAGGGATTTGTCGTAGAAGGCTGTTTTAGAATCTTTACTATGGATACCAAAGGAAACGAAAACACACTCTATTTTGCTGCGAAAGACTGGTGGTTAATGGATATAGATAGCTTTATGAATCACAAGCCATCAGATTTAAATATTCAAGCATTAGAAGATAGTAAGATTCTTATCATTACGGAAGAAGATAAAACTACATTATATGATACGGTGCCTATCGCTGAAAAATTCTTTAGGATTATGTTTCAAAAATCTATTGTCGCTTGGCAACGAAGATTGGTTCAAAACCATAGCTTAACAGCAAAAGAGCGCTATCATCATTTTAAAAATAATTATCCTGAAATTGTAGCCAAACTTACAGATAGGCAGACCGCTAATTATTTAGGAATTACACATGAATTTTTGAGCAAAATTAAAAAACAAGCCTAAATATTCATAAAAAGAAATAGTGTTGAACAAGTTCAACATTTTTCTCCAATTAGTTTATAATTTTTGTAGCCTAAAATTATAAATGCTATTTATGACAATTTACACCCCTATTAAATATACCATTATTATCGTATTCATGGCATTACTTTCTAGCAAGACAAATGCACAAGCTACTAATGACATTACGCATCAAGAAGCTTTTGAAGTTCTTCTTGCCGCAAAAAAACATGCAGAAGCTTCCAACACGCTTGTTAATATTGCTGTGGTAGATGCTGGCGCTCATCTAAAAGCGTTCTTGAGAATGGATGAATCTTTTCTAGGAAGTATTGATGTAGCGATTAAAAAAGCAAAAACTGCACGCTATTTCAATATGGATACAGGAGAATTAGGAACTTTAACACAACCTGGAGGTATCATTTATAATATTGAACATTCGAATGGAGGTTTAATAACATTTCCTGGAGGGATTCCAATTAAAAATAAAAAGGGCGTAATTATAGGAGCCGTTGGTATCAGTGGTGGTACCATAGACCAAGATAGAAGTATTGCTATCGCTGGTGCTGTAGTACTGCTAGAATCAAAAAACGAGAGTAATAAAAAATAAAAATCATGATATTTCTAAAAAAATATTCCCTAATTATAGTATTCTTTTTGTCACAAATTTGCTTCGCTCAAAGCACTGATGATGTAATGTTATACCGAAAAGATATTCAGAGTATTACCGGCAAGAATACGGTAACTATTACAAGCTATGAGAAAGAGGGGAAACACTATGTGTACGCAGGAGGGTTTGGTGGTATTGACGTATATGGCTTAAATGTGGAAGGCAAACTTACGGCCATCAGCCGCCATGAACTCTACAAGCAAACAGGACCAGCGAGAGGAATGGTAGCCGATGCTATCGGTGATTCTCATTTTTTATTTGTAGCTAATAAGCACGGTAATGCCATTGAAACTTTTAAAATACAAACTAACGGAACCCTTGAACGCGTTTCTTTAGTCGAAGACACCAATGAAACTCACTTGGGTACTGCGATAACTTTACAGGTGATTCATATGAAAAATGCCTCCTATTTATTTATTGGAGGCTTAGAAGAGACACCAGGCTTAAGTAGCTTTAAAATACATCCTGACGGAAAACTAACCCATGTAGTTTCTATGAAAGATGATGATAACATATATACCGATGGTATTATAGGAATGTTTAGCCATAAAATTAAAGGAAAGACGTATTTATATACCAGCGGATTTCAAGATAACGGCGTAAGTAGTTTCAGAATATATGACAATGGTACGTTCAAAAACATCAATAATATCAGCGATAATACTACAGATAGATACCTAACAGGTGCCTATCCAGTAACAGGAGTAACACTAGGTGAAAATAAGTATGTAATTGTTGGGCACAGACATCATAAGTATTACAAAAGAGGTGGATTTATAAAAAGACCGAACTTTGTATATCATGGTGATGGTGTAAGTGTTTTCAAAGTGAATAAGAAAGGGGCTTTGGTTCCACATTTTGTGCTAAAAGATGACGAAAAAACCAAATTACAAGGACAAACAAGAATCGAAATTGTAACAGCAACTATTAATGAAGCGGTACTGGCAGTTGGCACAAGAGACGATGAAAGTATTCAACTTCTAAAGCTCAATAAAGAAGGTATTTTAAGCCCAATCAATCATTTAGAAACTGGTTTCTCTATTTATTATGGTTTAAGGTCGCATAAAATAGAAGACACTAACTTTCTTATCGCTGGTTCTAATCGTTTTGATTTAAAAAAAATTGTCTCCTATAAAATTTCACCAAAAGTGAACAAAAATGAGCAAGTTTTAAGACATTTGGTACATCTTAAGTTTAAAGCATCGGCTACAGCAGAACAAATTAACAAAGCAGAAAAAGCCTTTGAAAATCTTAAAAACGAAATTCCAGAAATTATACATTTAGAATGGGGGCTAAATGATAGTGAAGAGGGTAATAGTAAAAAATTTACACACACCTTCACTTTAACATTTAATGATGCGCATGGCAGAGAAATTTATTTATTTCATAAAGCACACATCGCACTCGTAGAAAATATAGGACCAATAATAGAAGATGTTTTCGTTATGGATTATTGGACCAGTAACAAATAAAACAAAAAGAATGAACGATTTAAAAAATAAAAAAGCCATTATTACAGGTGGCGGTAGAGGTTTAGGAAAAGCTACAGCCTTAGCTTTTGCAAAAGAAGGCATAGATGTCGCAATCACAGGAAGAAATGAAAAGGTATTAAAAGAAACGGTTTCTGAAATTAAAGCCTTAGGAGTTAATGCTATATATGCCGTTTTTGATGTGGGCGATTATGAAGAGGTTAAAAAGAGTATTAAAGGTATAATTGAAAAATTAGGAACTATTGATATTTTGGTAAATAATGCAGGTATTGCAGCCTTTGGTTCTTTTAATGATATGCCTGTAGAAGAATGGAGTGCTATTATCCAAACCAATGTTATGGGAATGTATTACGTAACTAAAGAAGTGTTACCGCACTTATTGGCTAAAAACGAAGGCGATATCATCAATGTTTCTTCTACTGCTGGCCTTGGTGGAAATGCGAATGTATCTGCCTATTCTGCCTCTAAATTTGCCGTTATAGGGATGTCAGAATCATTAATGAAAGAAGTACGCAAAAATAATATTAGAGTTTGCACACTAACTCCTAGTACTATAGCCTCAGACATGACCATTGAATTGGGTATTGCAGATAAAGATTCTGAAGACCGCGTTTTACAGCCCGAAGATTTTGCAGAGTTAGTAGTTGCAGGATTAAAATTACCAAGAAGAGCAATGCTGAAAAGCGCTGCGTTATGGTCTACAAATCCATAATCAGATACTTCATAATGGAGCAATTTTTAGTTAATCTATCGTAAAATTCTAAAACAACACATAAGGGCTCTTGTAGCCCATCTATGTGTTGTTTTTTAGTATTTAGTTTTCTATAAACTCCTAAAGAATAGTATTTTGGCGCTATTGGTTCTGATTATTCGTATTTTGAGCCTTTAGAAATCTACATCCTCATGAAAAATAAGTTCTTCTTAATAAGTATCTGTTTCCTTTTTACAACCGCTAATTTTTCCCAAAATAAAAAAGAGGTAGACACCTATTTACACACGCTTTTCCATATTTTAGAAGAGAAGAACACTGAAGAATTTTATGCTTCTTTATACCCCAAACTCAAAGAACAAATTCCGGTAGCACAAGTCAACTCCTTTCTTGGAGAACTACATAGCAATCCTAATTTTAAAACAGAAATAAAGAATTTTAGAACCTTAGCAATAGGTGAATTGGTCACTGATACCGACAATGCGTATACTTTAGTAGATTACGTTTCTGAAACTCATATTGAGTTTACAGAAGAAGCCACGCAAGAACTTATAACAAAAGGCACCAATCACTTTAAAAAACTTTATGGAGAGCGCTATACTTATGATGCCGATAAAAAAATAATAGTAACCAGTAAAGATTTTAAAATACTAATGGTGTATGAGAACCGAAAATGGAGTCATATTCCTGGAGTATTAAAATTAAAGCCTTATCTGAGTAATTGGGTTAAAGATGAAATTTTAACTCGATTATTTGCTGAAGAATAATCGGGAGTAGAAGAAACTATTGTATCTCATGGTATCGTTAAGCACGCGCGTTTATCTTTAAAATAGTTCCAATAAGAATTAGAGTCCTCACAAACAATACTGTAGTCTTAGCTAAAGCATACCTATGAAATTTTGAAGCAAAATAGAGTTCAATAAACTCATCGATAAAATTAGCTATTTCATATAGATAATGACCCCAAACATCTATTCCAATTCTTTAGCATGGTCAGCCTTCGCATCTTTGAATTATAAAAGAGGAATTATGAAACTACGACTTTTGATTGGTTGTTTATTACTTGTTTTATTTTCTAATGCGCAATCTACCGCTGGCAAAAAGAAAACTTCAGGAAGTGGCAAAACTATTCCGATCCTCAACTTTAATTCTTTAGAGCCCCTACTGCACACCAAATCTGATAAAATTTATATTGTCAATTTTTGGGCTATGTGGTGTGCTCCCTGTATTAAGGAGTTACCTGTATTTCAAGAATACGAAAAAAACAATCCAAATGTTGAGATAGTATTAGTAAGTCTAGATTTCCGAGAGGATATAGATACCAAATTAAAACCCTTTTTAGAGAAAAAAGGGATTACCTCCAAGGTTGTCTTATTGGATGACCCAGATGCTAATTCTTGGATAGATAAAATTTATCCACACTGGTCGGGCGCTATACCTTTCACCGTTATTTTTAATGCTAAAAACCGTTCCTATCATGAACGAGCTTTCCAAGATATTCAAGACTTAAATAATGAAGTTAATAACATCCTAAAAAACAAAGAACATGAAAAAAAGTAATCTATTTTTATTGGCTGTACTGCTAGTTGTTAGCCTAATGACAAGTATGAATGTTACAGCACAAGACAGAAAAGGTCCGCCAGAAAATGGGGAACGCAAAGGCCCTCCTGGTGGAGGTCACAATCCTGAACAAACAGAAACTTTAAATGAAATGAAAGGATACAAAATTGGTGACAAAGCCACTGACTTTGAACTTAAAAATGTGGATGGCACCCTATTTTCTCTTTCTGATATTAAAAATGCAAAAGGATATATTGTTGTTTTTACTTGTAACGAATGTCCGTTTGCCAAAATGTATGAAGATCGTTTAATTTCATTACATAAAGAGTATGCCCCTAAAGGATATTCTGTGGTTGCCATCAATCCAAATGTTAGCGCTACAAATGCCCGAGAAAGCTTTGAGGCCATGCAAAAAAGGGCTGAAGAAAAAAACTTCCCATTTGTTTATTTAGCAGATACGGATCAAAAAATAGTTCCTCAGTACGGAGCCTTAAGAACTCCTCATGTGTTTTTACTAGATGCCCAACTAAAAGTACAATACATAGGTACCATAGATGATAATGCTAAAAACGCTAAAGATGTAAAGGTAACTTATGTAGAAAATGCTATTCGGGCCTTAGAGCACGGAGAAAGACCAAATCCTAATTTCACAAAATCTATTGGGTGTCCCGTAAAATTTAGTAAATAACATTTATATCCTTTATTATCAATTAGTTATCTTAAACCTTGAAGTACCGCAGGTCTGCTTCAAGGTTTTGATTTTGAAAATCAGTATGCGTACAATGAGTTCTAGAAATATGCTGCGAACCTTTAAAAATAGATGCCCCATGAAACATAAATTTTATTTATTAATGAGTATTGCAATCATCATGAGCTGCGCAGACAATAAAACGAAAACAAAGTCGGCCCAAAACAGCACAACAGAAATAGCTTTTGATTATAAAGGAACGGCTAGTATTACACAAGGAATAGCCACTACCACTGCCGAAGATATATATACTTGTGAGCGCGGTAGAAAAACAGATGTCGGTGAAATTATAGCTACAGACGGAAAAAAATGGGTGGTACCTGCCGCTACAAATTACACCAACACTACTTTTCCGTTTGCCGCAGATTTATTTAATTCATGCGAAGAAAAGAAACACGCCAGTCCGCAAGAAGCCTTGTCTGCTATTGGCACACCAAATACCATTGAAATTGATGAAGATGGAGAGGTATTTACCGCCTATATATTTGCTGATAATTATTTTGAAATGTATGTTAATGGTGTAGCTGTTGGAAAAGATAAAGTTCCTTTTACAGAATTTAACTCTAGCATGGTCTCCTTTAAAGTTCAGAAACCTTTTACCATCGCCATGAAATTAGTAGATTGGGAAGAACACCTTGGTGTCGGCTGTGAAGCCAATAGAGGAAAGGATTTTCATGCTGGAGATGGCGGAATGGTGGCTGTAATAAAAGATGCAGAAAACAACATTATTGCTACCACTGACGAAAACTGGAAAGCACAAACCTACTATACTGCACCTATTACAGATCTAAGCTGCGTATCTGAAGAGGGCGCCTATAGGTATTCTGAAAATTGTGATACTAGTGGTGGCCAAGAGGGATCAGAATTTTATGCATTGCATTGGGAATTACCTAATGATTGGATGAAAACTGATTTTGATGATAGTAATTGGCCCAATGCATCTACCTACACTAATAATACTATTGGCGTAAATAATAAACCTGCCTACACTAATTTCACCTCTATTTTTGATAATGCCAATGATGATGCTCAATTTATTTGGTCTACGAACGTGGTCTTAGATAATGAAGTATTAGTACGCTATACTATTATTTAATATGAAAAAAGTAAACGCAAAAAGGGGTTTTTTTCTATGGATCACCACAGCAGTAATTATATTAAATTCTTGTAAAAATCCTGCTAAGGCTTCCTCTTTTACAAATTATGATGATTTTGAAACCATACACTCTGATTTTAAATTACAGAGTAAAGCTGTGGAAAACGGTAAGTTGTTAGAGTACTATAAATGTGAAAAAAAAATAAATGATATAGAAAACTCCATTCCGCTATCTTGGTCTAATGTGCCTGAAGGCACAAATTCTCTAGCCATTGTCATGTATCATTATCCGAAAAAAGATAGCAAAACAGAAGTAAATTCTTATTTGCTGCTATGGGGCATAGATCCTTCTGTTACTGATATTCCATATAAAATGGCCAAGAATCCAAATTGGTATATGGGTGCTAATAAAGATGGCACCGCTGTTTCTTATACTTCGCCATGTTCTAAAGGATCAGGAGAACATAGCTATACCATTGCCCTATTTGCCTTAAAAGACGTACCCAAAGCGCTTCCGAAAGCTAATGCTATTACAGTGGACTACCATACTTTCATGGAGGCCATTTCTGAAGCCACGGTACTCGATAGAACAAGTTTAAATTTTATAGATGCTCATGAATAATAAATCACTAAAGAAACTACTCTTTTTTCTAGTAGTACAGTTTGTAAGTGTTCAACTATTAGCTCATGACGGCGGGCATGGTACTCCTACAAAAGTTTGGAAATTAGTAGAAGATGATAAAACAATTACGGCAGATTTCATACAGAAAGTAGACGAAATAGTATATCTGAGTAATGAGGACCATGAATTAATGGTATTCGATATCAGCGATTTCAAAACCGAAGAGCAACAGTATATTCTGGACAAATCTAATTGGATTCATGAACAGAATGTTTTGCCACAAGAGAAATCTGTTGGTATAGTTTCTCCTATTAATTTATATCTTGCCTTAGGCTTACTACTATTATTAGTTGCACTTTTCACGTATCACTACACATCAAAAAAGAAGAAATTTTACTGGGCTTTTAGCTTGTTAACACTACTCGTTGTTTTTGTAGCCTGTAAAAGTAAATCTTCCACAAGTAGTTTTAAAATGGCCGAAAATGATGTGCCCTTCTTAGTCTCCATTTTTGGTGCTTTTGACAAGGTGAACACAAAATATGATGACACCTATTTTTATATCGAATCAGATGGCATTCCCGATCATGAAATGATGACAGGAATTACAAGTTGGCAGCAACAAGTCCCTATTAATCATGACTATACAGGAGCTAACGCTTGGGCTATTCCATTACAACCAGAATTGGCAGAAAATCCGCTTTCTACAAAAGATAATTTTATGAAAGGCGCCATTGCTATTGCTGCAAACGGTATTCCTATTTTTAATCCTCTAAACAACCGTGGTGAAGACGCTAATGCTATTGGAGAATTAGACCAATGGGGCGGACATTGTGGAAGGGCCGATGATTATCACTACCATTTGCCTCCAGTACATTTACAAGCTAAAGTTGGTAGTACCAAGCCTATTGCCTATGCCTTAGATGGCTTTCCTGTTTATGGCGAAACAAAAGAACAGTTAGATGAAAATTTGGGCCGCTTTAGTTCTGATAGTACGTATCAATATCACGCAATAAAAGAATACCCTTATTTAATAGCTGCTATGAAAGGAAAAGTAGCACTAAATCCTAATACGCAAGCACCAGAAAATGAAATAACACCACAAGCAAGAACAAAAGGTGTAAGACCAGATTTAAGACCACTACGTGGTGCAGAAATTACCGCTTTTGAAAACACAGGACTCCATCAATATCGATTGACGTATAAACTAGATACACTTAGCCATAGCATTAATTACGGATGGGATACTAAAGGCAACTATACTTATGAATTTGTGCACCCAGATGGGACATCATCAAAAGCTAGCTATAAAAGAAAGTAAAGGCTATAAGTAACTCGTTATATGTTTTAGAACTAACAAAAGTGCGGTATTAAAAATAGCTTCATCAATCTTAAGCATAGGAACTAAGAATTCTTGTCATTACGGTACAGCACCTATATAAATAGCAAGCTACTTCTTAAAAAGAATAAAGAATTAGCTGTATTTTTATAGACTAGGAATCACGGAATAATGAGCACGGTGAAAACATACCAGAAAGTTAACCCAGATAAGGATATTAGTTTTGGAATATCTAAAATGGAGGCTATCTATACCAAGCGAATGGGTAAAGTTGATGCTCCGCATAGGCATAATTACTTTACCGTTCTAATTATTGATAAAGCATCGGGGTTTCATAAAATTGACTTTAATACCTATACCTTATCTGGAGGTCAAATCTATTTTGTAGCTCCTGGACAAGTGCATCAAGTTATAGAAACTGAAAAATCAATAGGATACTCCATGGTTTTTTCTAATCAGTTTTTAATAGAAAATTCTATCCCTTTGTCATTTATAGCTAGTTTAAACCTATTTCATAACTATGGGCAAAGTCCGCCGCTACAGCCCAACAAAAAACAGTTTGGTATCATACAAAGTTTTGCTGATGAGATTTTTAAACGGCACCATAGTGAGGCTATCATGAAAAATTTATCCATTGGCGCCTTTCTAAAACTACTTTTGATAGAATGTAATGCAAGTTGTGCTATGAATCCTATAGCGTCTGATGTAGATAGTTCTGGAGATAATCTCATTAGAAAATTTAAACAAGCGGTAGATAATACGTTTAAACAGGAACATTCCACGAGCCATTATGCCCGGGAACTTCATATAACTCCAGACCACTTAAACTGGACTATCAAAGCAAAAATTGGTGAAACTGCTAAAGGTTATATTCAAACAAGAATTATTACAGAAGCCAAAAGACTCCTCTATTTTACAGATTTATCGAACAAGGAAATTGGGTTTGAATTAGGCTTCAATGAACCTGCTAATTTTAGTGCCTTTTTTAAAAAGCACACACAGGTATCTCCTTCTAACTTTAAGAAAAACGAAATTAAAAAATAGTATCAATTACGTATGGACGTGACATTTATCCAAGATTCTAGTCCTATTTGAAGCACCATATCGGATTTTCATATGCTTCTCCCCCTTTTTTATATTCCACTGCCTCCTAAAATATCCAATCTTTGCTGTATAAATTTAGAATCTATGCCACGGTTCTTTATGAATTAATAAGAAACAAAATACAAGGACTATGAAAACAATACTTCACAAAGCAGCAACAAGAGGACACGCAAATCATGGTTGGTTAAATTCTCACCATACGTTTAGCTTTGCTAATTATCACAATCCAGAACGGATGAATTTTGGTGTACTACGGGTATTAAACGATGATAGTGTGCAAGCCGGAATGGGTTTTGGTACTCATCCGCATGATAATATGGAAATTATATCTATTCCTCTGGAAGGAGATTTAGAGCACAAAGATAGTATGGGCAATGTTACCATTATTAAAGAAGGAGATGTTCAAGCTATGAGTGCTGGAACCGGTGTTACCCACTCAGAAAAAAATAAAAACAAAGATAAAGAGGTGAAGTTTCTTCAGATTTGGATCTTTCCCAAAGAGAAAAACATAAGACCAAAATATGACCAAATTTCATTAAAAGACATTGAAAAAGAAAATGAGTTATACCAAATACTCTCGCCAAATAAGGAAGATCAAGGCATTTGGATTCATCAAGATGCTTGGTTTCATATTGGAAAATTTACGAAAGGAAATACGGCAACCTACAACATTAAAAAAGAAGGGAATGGAATATATGCTTTCATCCTAGAAGGCGGAGTAGAAATCCAAAGCGAAAAACTTTCTGAAAGAGACGGATTGGGAATTTGGGATACAGAAAGTATCCAGATTAAAGCTGCAGAAAATGCTCGTATTCTTTTAATGGAAGTACCTATGGGTATGTAGAAATGACCGGTCTCAAATATTTGAAAAGGCATGGAAACAAATGTATGCTATGCCTTTTTATAAGTATGTTGTTAAAAATAGCTATTTTTAATTCTTAAAAAAGCTAAAATTAATACAGACTACATTGAAAATCAAAGAGGTTTATAGAGGAGATTATACCCTGTCTACAGATAAAACAAAGTTAGATATTTCAAAAATTCATAGTTTTCTATCCAAAGAAACCGATTGGAGCCACGGAATACCTCTAGATACTTTGAAGATTTCTATTGACAATTCTTTAAATTTTGGCCTGTATGATAAAAACCAGCAAATTGGTTATGCTAGAATAATATCTGATTATGCTACTATCGCATACTTGGGAGATGTTTTTGTTCTAGAAGCATACCGAGGGAAAGGCTTGAGCACCTGGTTGATACATGAAATAATGGAGCACCCAAATCTTCAAGGTTTAAGAAGGTGGATTTTACTAACGGATACGGCAGAATGGCTTTATAAGAAATTTGGATTTACAGAACTCCCCCATCCAGAAGTCTATATGGAAAAGCATAACCCGAATGTGTATAAGTCATCCAGAATTTCAAACCCCATTAATAGTTCTTTGTAGCTCCAAGCTTTCATACAAACTAACATGAAAATAGATTCCCTACATATATATCCCTTAAAATCAGCAAAAGGAATTGCGGTACAGACTACTGAAGTTAAAAGCATAGGCTTTAAATACGATCGCTATTTTGCTATTTTAAATTCAAAAAAGGAGGTCCTTACGGCTAGAGAATTCCCCACTTTATTAAAAATCAAAACACAGATCAAAGAAGATAATTTGGTGTTAGAATATGGAGAAAATAGAAAAAGTATTCCTTTAAACGACTTTTTAAAGCCTATTGAGGTAGCTATCTTTAAAGAACCTGCTTCGGGAAAAGAAGCGCCAGTCAGCATCAACAATTGGTTAAGTAGCATTTTAGAAATTGACTGTAGCTTAATTAAAATTAACACCGACAACTTACGCCAAACAATCCATAATGCTATTGCATTTTGTGACGCTCATCCAATTCATTTAATAACACAAGAATCAGTAAACGCTTTAAATAAAAAATTAGCAACTGCCATAGAAATAGATCGTTTTAGAGCTAATATCGTTATTTCTGGTCTTAAACCCTTTGAAGAACATACTATTGCAAAAATTACCATAGGTCAATGTGAATTTGTTTCTGTATTAAAAACAGAACGCTGCACACTAATTACCATAGACCCAAAAACGGGAGAAAAGGATAAAAAACAAGAACCCTTAAGAACACTTGCCAAAGAATTTAGAACTGATAAAAAAGTAGAAATGGGAATTTACCTTATCCCTACAAAATTAGGGAAAATACATGTCTCAGATTCTATAACTGTAGAAATGAAAATGAAAGAGTAACCTTATTTTACTATTTTTTATACAATTATCTCACAGCGATAAAGCATTTCAGAATACAACTGCAGAAGAAACGATTATGTTTCCTTACTATTCTTAAAAAAATAATATCTTGCAGCATATGGGAATATTTGATTTTAGAGATATTAGCAAGAGAAAAGGTAATAAAGAGGAGCTTACAATAGCATGCACTCCTAATCAAATTACAATTAATGCAACAAGTATAAATTTCCCTACCAATTACAATACCTTAAAAACTATTTTAGGTGATGCCTCTAGAATTGAACCTATCAAACAAACTAAGAATAACGTATACCTATGGGACTCTTTAGGAATCTATTGTTCTACTGCAGATCCCGAAAAGATGCTTATGCTGTTGTTGGTTGTTGATAATAGATATGGTCTTGGACACCAACCTTTACATAATTTCACAGGGGAGGTTTTAATAGACCAGGAACCAATGGAGAAAACTATTGGAAATGTAGGCTTAGATAGGCCTTATATGATCCGGTCTATCATCAAAGAAGATAAGCAAGTAGCTATAGCTTTAGGGTGGAATCCAAGTGCTTAAAATCTTCCTTTTTTCACCCAAAAAAGTAGGCCTGTAAGTATCTAAATTATTTTAGTTTAGGTGATAAAAGTCATCTTTCTTTCTCCCTGAATATATAATCTTTGCTGCTTAATAGTCAAATTATATATTATGGGCAACCAAAAATTTACATACGTATCACTATTTCTTTTTGTTTTGACAACACTACAAATTTCGGCACAAACGCTTGATATAAATGCAGATGTACGATCTCGTTTTGAATACCGCCATGGCTACAGCACGCTCTTTTCAGAAGATGCCGACCCTGCCGCATTTGTAAAACAACGTACTCGTTTGAATATTGGATACGAAGCAGAAAAGCTACAAGTATTCATTGCCTTACAAGACGTAAGCACATGGGGAGATACCAGACAATTGCTAAATGTAGATGGGAATGATTCCTTCTCGCTATTTGAAGCATGGGCTGTATTACAAATTAATGAAAATTGGTCTACAAAACTAGGAAGACAAGTAATTTCTTATGATGACCAGCGAATTTTTGGTGGCGTAGATTGGGCTATGCAAGGACGCTTTCATGATGCCGCTATTCTTAACTATAGAAAAGATGATTTTATGTTAGATCTAGGTGGTGCATTTAGTCAGGAGCAAGAAGCTATTGAAGGTAATGCGTATACTATTCAGGGATTTTTCTCGTATAAAACGATGCAATATGCTTACCTGAAAAAATCATGGGACAATAGTACTGCGAGCTTACTTTTCTTAAATGTAGGATTCCAAGATTTTACCGGAGATGCTAATGATATTGCAGATGGCGTCTCTTACAGGCAGACCTTAGGTTCTTATTTTACATTTCCTGTAGAACGCGTAAATATAGCTGGAAGCGCTTACTATCAGTTTGGAAAAGCAAATGCCACTACAGATCTCGCAGGATATCAAGTAGCCTTAGAAGCTACCTACAACGCTAATAAAGTGAACTACGGTTTAGGAGTAGAATTACTAAGTGGTACGGATCAAGAAGGCGACTCAAAAAACAAATCATTTTTCCCACTATATGGGACCAATCATAAATTTAATGGCTTCATGGATTATTTTTACGTAGGTAATCATGCCAATTCTGTTGGTCTTAATGATTTATACGCAAAAGCAGTAATCACGACAGGAGAAAAATCTAATCTCCTTATCAAAGGACATTATTTTAGCGCAAATGCCGATCTGGCTGCCGATGCTGATGCCTATTTAGGTACAGAAATAGACCTTGTCTATACACAAAAATTAATGCCTTTTGTAAAATTGAATGTTGGCTACTCTCAAATGTTTGCTTCAGATAGTATGAGTTTAATAAAAGGAGGTAGCGCTAATGATACTACAAATAATTGGGGATGGGTACAACTTACCATTAACCCTACACTTTTTAAAACCAATTTGAATAAGAACGATTAATATTCTTAATAGAATGTAAAAGGGTGCTCACTTAATTATAAGTCTGCACCCTTTTATATGTTATATAGTTTCAACTATTCTAAACTAGAATATGACGTCTTTAGCTATTTACTTTCCATTGATAAGATGCATCTTCAAAAATTTCTTTTCCAAAAACAGGTACTTCTGCTTTTATTTTTTCAACTACATATTCCAAGGCCTTAAAGAGCACTTTTCTTCTCGGTGAAGAAACAAAAACAAAGAGACATATTTCTCCTGCTTTTACGGCACCCAAACTATGATATATATGCATACAGGTAAGGTCAAATTTTTCAAAAGTAGCTTCTCGCACCTCATGGAATTTCTTGTTTGCCATTTCTTCGTAAGCAGAATATTCTATAGCTGCAACAACTTTTTCATCTATAGTATCTGCTCTAACCTGTCCTAAAAATATATTATGAGCTCCTATTGTTGTTTTAGATTGATGTTTAGCAATAGCTTGAGCTATAAATTCTGATGAAATAGCGCCTTGGGTAAAGACGTTTTTATACGTTGTTGACATATTTTATAATTGATTTAATTCTTTCATTTGTTGGTCTAAAAATTCCCAACAGTTTTTATTTATGGTTTCAAAAGCTGTTATCAATTTTAGTCCGTACGGGGTAATTAGCGTACCACCTCCTTTTGTACCTCCTACCGTTTTAGTTACGACTGCTTCTTTAGCCGTTTTATTGACGGCATCTACAAGGGTCCAAGCCTTCTTGTATGACATCCCAATAGATTTTGCTGCTTTAGCCAAAGACCCTTGAGCTTCAATAGCTTTTAAAAGTTTTACTCTCCCCTGCCCTATAAGCACATTATCTCCTACTTCAATCCAAATTCTACTCCTAATTTTAGTATCGTTCATAGCTTCTTATTTTGTGGGCAATAGAATTGTTTTAACAGGTGTACCCTTTTTTACAATGGTAGTATTTTCTGGGAGAAATACTAAGGCATTCGCAGCTCCAAAAGCACGTACCATGGCTGAACTCTGACCTCCTAAAATTTGAACATGTGCGCCTTCTACATAAGCTTTTAAAAATTGCGCACGGTTTCCGCGAACATTATAGTCTTCTAATATAGGCATCTCAATCCGTAATAACTGCGTTTGAGTGGCACCTTCTGTCTTTTTTAACAAGGGATATACATAGATGTAAAAACAACTCAAGGCGGCAGCAGGATTACCTGGAAGACCAAATACAGCAGTACTACCCTTCTTTCCAAAAAACAAGGGTTTTCCTGGTTTTTGTTTTACTTTATAAAAAATTTCAGCTACTCCTATTGCCTTTAGCGCTTTTCCAACAAAATCATAATCTCCTACAGAAACACCTCCTGTAACCATAACCACATCGTGTTTTTTTATAGCTGTTTCCAAGGTGTTTTTTGTTTCTTCATAATCATCTATTACCGTTGTTATAGCGGTATCTAAATAACCTAACTCTCGTAATACTGCAGAAAGCATGGTGCCATTAGACTCATATATTTCCCCATATTCCAAAGGCGAACCAGGAGCTTTAAGTTCATTTCCCGTAGCAACGATACCTATAGATGGTTTTTTATAAACGGTAACAGCAGTAACCCCAATACTGGCCAAAAAGCCTATATGTGCTCCTTTTAAGACTGTTCCTTTTTCTAAAGCCGTAGCTCCTCGTTTAATTTGCGAGCCTCTTGGACGTATATTCATTTCTGACACTAATGGCATCTGTGGTGACATGCGCGTGCCATCTACAGCAACTTTCTCTTGCATAATAACCGCATCAGCAGAATCAGGAACGGGAGCACCCGTAAAAATGCGGACAGCTTCTGTATTTTTCAAAGGCGGATTAGCGTGATCTCCAGCCTGTATTTCCCCAATAATCGTATAGGCTTTTTCTGAACTAATTTTTAAAGCATAGCCATCCATAGCTGATTGCCGGAAAGGAGGCATATCAATTTCTGAAATAACATCTCTAGCCAGAACAAAGTCTAAAGCATCGATTAGAGGTACTTCTAATAACACAGTTGCTAAAGAACTACATGTCAGCACTAAATTTTGTGCTTCCTCTATACTTATTAAAGTAGAACCTTTCTCCATTATATTATTTTATCGTCCTAAAAATACGTTATTTCCGCTCAAATATAGCGCTCAAAGTTTAAAACGAACTATGATAATTATCATCTTTTAATTATGAATCTTTTCTGAATTTTGCTAAATTGTTAGTGTTTTGTTAAAAAAACAAGGCACTTCGTTCTTAATTCAAATTATTTTGTATGCCAATTAAAAGTTATCTAGTCCATCCTATCTTAGGAAAAAAAGAAGAGTTAATGACAGCCTTAAAAGGTTTTGGACAATGCGAAGTACTTCCTGCAGAAAATCAAAATGTTTTAGCATTAGTTACTGATACACAAGACGAAAAGGAAGAAGAAATTCTAAAAGAAAAAATTGAAGCTTTAAGTAGTCTAAAATTATTGGCTCTAGTTTCTGGTTTTAACACCCCTCAATAATTATATAGCTATGTACGATTCTGTAACAAATAGAAGGAGTTTTATAAAAAAAATGGCCATGGTGTCTGCAATTACTGCAGCTGCATCAATGTTTCCAGGAATTATTTTCGCCAGCGAACAGGAAGAAGGGATTCCTGAAAATGCCAAGCTTGATTGGAAAAAAGGGCCGTGTAGATTTTGTGGTGTTGGTTGCGGAATTCTTGTAGGTACTGAAAACGGAAAAGCTGTAGCCGTTAAAGGCGATCCTAACTCCTCAGTGAATAAAGGTCTGTTATGTGTAAAAGGGTATCACCAAATTATGTGTATCCAATCTAAAGATAGACTTACGCACGCCTTGGTAAAGAAAAATGGAACCTATGTTCAAACGCCTATAAGTGAAGCTTTAGATTTAGTAGCTTCTAAAATGAAGGAAACCATCGCTGCTCATGGTAAAGATTCTGTAGCCATGTACACTTCAGGACAATCTACGATACCAGAAGGGTATATTGCCTCTAAATTTATGAAAGGTGCCATTGGTACTAATAACCTAGATTGCAATGCACGCTTGTGTATGGCAAGTGCGGTTACTGGTTTCTTGACCTCTTTTGGTGCAGATGAACCTATGGGTTGCTATGAAGATATAGATCATGCTGATTACTTTGTGACTTGGGGAAATAACATGGCTGAGATGCATCCTGTATTATTTTCAAGAATGTTAGAGCAAAAAGCTGTACGCGGCGCTAAAATTATAGATTTCGCCACACGTACTACGCGCTCTAGTACTGCTTCAGACCGTTCTATTTTATTTGAACCGCAAACAGATTTAGCCGTAGCAAATGCTATTTGCTATGAAATTATAAAGAATGGATGGGTCAACAAATCATTTGTAGAAAAACACTGTAGTTTTAGCAAAGGGCTTACTAATATTGGTTATGGTTTAGAAGATAAATTTAAATTTACAGATAAACCAGAGGCTATAGATTTTGAAGCCTATAAAGAATTTTTAAAAGACTATAGTCCAGAAAAAGTAGCCAAATACTCCAAAGTATCTGTAAAAGACATCAAATATTTAGCCGCTATTTATGGCGACCCTAATAAAAAAGTGGTTTCTTATTGGTGTATGGGAATGAACCAACATACACGCGGGACTTGGATTAATAATCTTGTGTACAATATTCATTTACTTACGGGTAAAATATCACAGCCTGGAAACGGACCTTTCTCTTTAACAGGGCAACCCTCTGCTTGTGGTACTGCTCGTGAAGTGGGAACCTTTACCCATAAACTGCCACATGGTGTTGTAACCAACAAAAAAGATAGAGAAATGGCTGCTAGGATATGGAAAGTTCCAGTAGAGCGTATTCCTGCCAAGCCTACCTACCATGCTACGGAAATGTTTAGAGCAGTAGATCGTGGCGACATTAAATTTATTTGGACACAAGCAACCAATCCTTTGGTGTCCTTACCAAAAACTAGTCGCTACCGACCAGCAATGGAAAAGAAATCTTGCTTTGTAGTGGTCTCAGATGTATTTCCTACGCCTACCTCAGATGTCGCTGATGTTATTCTTCCTGCTTCTTGGCATATAGAAAAAGATGGTTTATACGGTAATTCTGAGCGTAGAACGCAACATTGGAATAAAATGGTAGAAGGGCCTGGCGAAACGACTCCAGATGCTTGGATGTTTATCGAAGTAGCCAAACGAATGGGCTATGGAGATTTATTCCCATATAGCAAAGAGAATCACGTAGCAGAAATATATAATGAATACCGACAATTTCATGAAGGTGCCAAACATAATATGGCTCCTCTTGAAGTTTTAAAGAAAGAATCTGGAGCTATTTGGCCCTATGTAAATGGAAAGTCTACCCAATGGCGTTACAATGCCAAATACGATCCTGCTTGTTCTAATGGAGAAGATTTTCATTTCTATGGAAAACCAGATGGTAAGGCGGTCATATGGCAACGTCCTTTTGAAGATGCTCCAGAGAAACCAGATCAGGAATACCCATTTTGGTTAAATACTGGTCGTGTTGTAGAGCACTGGCATACAGGATCTATGACACGTAGAATTCCAGTATTACATCAAGCTATGCCCAATGCTTATGTAGAGTTTCATCCAGACGATGCGAAGGCTTTAGGCATAAGAAACGGAGAAAACATCAAGGTTACCTCACGCCGTGGTTCGTGTACATTACCGGCATCTATCAACGAAAGAGGTTTACCTACCAAAGGACAAGTATTTGTTCCTTTCTTTGATGAGAATATGCTAATCAATGATGTTACCTTAGACTCCTTCTGCCCTATTTCTAAAGAACCAGATTATAAAAAGTGTGCGGTTAAAGTTGAAAGAGTATAGACTATGAAAAAAAGACTTGGAATCATATCGTTTTTTGTAGCCATCTTTATAGCGTTCATCGTTATTTGGAATTATAGCTATCAAGTAGGTTTAGAAGAAGCCTACACTCCTGTCATTGAAACCCCCACCGGGAACTTCATTCCATCAGAAAGTGGCGCCTTTAGACGGTTTGATGATGCAGGCCTAGATTATTTTAATATGCCAGTTGATGAAGGCCACCAACGTTCATTGGCTACTTACTATAGCAATAGAGCGTATCCTGGTGCACCACCAAGCATTCCCCACCCTGTTGCTAAAGAACGTAGTTTTGGAGGTAATACCTGTATTCAATGTCATCAAAATGGAGGGTTTGTAGCCAAGTTTGATGCATATGCCCCTATTACTCCGCATCCAGAAATGGTAAACTGTCGGCAATGCCATGTAACAAAAAACACCAATACCACCTTCAAAGACTTTAACTTTTCTAAACCAAAACCTCCTGAAGTGGGTCTAGGAGCAAATAATGCTTTAGTAGGGAGTCCGCCAATGATTCCTCATCAATTACAAATGCGAGAAAGTTGTATTTCATGTCATGGAGGGCCTAGTGCTCCAAAAGAAATAAGAGTATCTCACCCGGAGCGGATAAATTGCAGACAATGCCATTTACCAAAGACCAATGCACAACCAAATGTGGACACCAGTACATTTCTAAGACAATTTGATCAATTAAATGAAAAATAGAACGCTAATATATTACGTAGTATTACTTCTAGGAATATCCTTATTCTCTTGCAAAGAAAAAGACGGGTATCACTCCATATCGGACAAGATAGAAGGAGAAAGTAGACCTTATCACGGCAACCTTAGTTCTGAAGATTTGCTTGTGGATACAGAACTCATACAAATAACTGAAGGAGAATTTACATTTCTTATCCCGGAACGAAAAGGGCAAATAAAATCTTTTGCCTGTATCGAATGTCATAGCAAACCCGTTTCGCAAATGAAAGGAGCAATCGCTCAAAAAGCGCATTGGGACATCACGTTAAATCACGCCAATAGTGATGCGATGGATTGTGCTACATGCCATAATGGGGAAGATATGAATAACTTAAATACCCTAACAGGTAAGAATATAGATTTCAACCTAAGTTATAAACTCTGTGCACAATGTCACTCAAGTCAATTTGAGGATTGGAAAGGTGGTGCACATGGTAAAAAAGTAGCGGGCTGGGCTCCTCCAAGAGCATCAAACACTTGTGTCAACTGCCATAATCCTCACAGTCCAAGCTTTGAAACAAGATGGCCCGTGCAATACAATACTCAAAAAGGAATAGAACGTAAAGAAGGTTTAGATCACTAAAAATAAAGGTATGAGCGAAAATAAAAAATGGTACTCTTTAGATTTAGGTCTAAATAAAACTAAAAAATCTTCTGGAACTTGTGGTTGTGGTAATGCAGAAGGTAGTTGTAGCAGCACACCTAAAGAAGAAGAAGAGTTAAGTCCTGATGAATTTTACGAAGCAGCGATCAACGCTTCTATCGGAGAAGAAAGACATAAGGATGGTTTTGATCAAGTCTTTGATGTAAAAATGGACCGTAGAAGTGCTTTTCGGAAACTTACCGCTAGCCTGCTTATTGGAGCTGGCGCCGTAAGTACTTCTTGCAGCGTAACTACCGGTGACAAAAGCAAAGAAAAAGCACAGATTGATTGGGAAGAGCAGTTTAAAGGAAACTATAAGCTGATGACTGATGAAGAAAAGCAAGGAACAATAGAACGTTTAATGCGCTCTTACGAATTAAGAACAGATAAAAACATAAGCATGACCGCAGAAAATGCGGCCGAAGATGTACTTTTTGGATATGCTTTTAATATTTCTAAATGTCAGGGCTACATGAATTGTGTAAGCGCTTGTGTAGAAGAAAATAATCAAGATCGCAACTCTGAAATGCAATACATCCGTATTCATGAAATGAAAGACGGAGAAGGTTTTAAGTTTGATAAAGCTGACGATAATTACTACCATGAGGTACCTGCCGAAGGTCATTTTTATATGGGAACGCAATGTTTTCATTGTGACAACCCTCCTTGTGTAGAAGTTTGTCCTGTACAAGCCACTTGGAAAGAAGAAGATGGTCTTGTGGTGATTGATTATGACTGGTGTGTAGGTTGTAGGTATTGTATGGCGGCTTGCCCATATGATGGAAGAAGATTTAATTGGAGTAAACCAGAGGTTCCTGAGAATGAGGTAAACAAAAATCAGCATTACCTAGGAAACAGAATGCGCAAAAAAGGGGTTATGGAAAAATGCACCTTCTGCGTACAACGTACGCGTAAAGGGAAAAACCCTGCATGTGTAGAAGCGTGCCCAACAGGTGCTAGAATTTTCGGAAACCTTTTAGACCCCAAGAGTACCATACGATGGGTCTTAGAAAATAAAAAAGTCTTTAGACTTAAAGAAGATTTAGGAACAGAACCAAAGTTCTGGTACTTCATGGACTAATACAAAGCAGGTTAACAACAGATAATATATAAATCGTAGCGCTCAGAATACCAATTGATTCTTAGGCAAATTGATTTTAAATAGCATATAATGGGAATAGTTAAAGTATTTAAAAGTTTAGTAATCGATAGTTTAGATACTATTACTAAAGGGTCTGCTAAGTACCATCTTTGGATGGGGTTCTTAACACTCGTAATGCTGATAGGCATGTATTGTTATTCCATTCAGTTAGAAGAAGGGCTTAGCGCTACAGGAATGTCTGATCGTGTGAGCTGGGGGCTTTACATCTCTAACTTTACGTTTTTGGTAGGCGTTGCGGCAGCTGCCGTCATGTTAGTGATGCCAACCTATGTCTTAAAAGATATTGATTTTAAACAAGCTGTATTAATTGGAGAAGGATTAGCGGTAGCCGCTTTAATAATGTGTTTAGCTTTTGTCGTTGCAGATATGGGCGGACCGTCCGTTCTATGGCATATGATTCCTGGGATAGGTGTATTTAACTTCCCCAACTCCATGCTAACTTGGGATGTTATCGTACTAAATGGATACCTTTTCATTAATATTAGTATCCCATTTTACATCCTGTTTAAACACTATCAAAACAAAGAAGCAAAGAAAAGTGTCTACGTACCTGGAGCCATTCTATCTGTATTTTGGGCTGTAGGTATACATTTAGTGACTGCTTTTTTATACCAAGGATTACAAGCGCGTCCTTTTTGGAATAATGCCCTATTAGGCCCTCGATTTTTAGCCTCAGCATTTGCTGCCGGCCCCGCTTTAATCATCTTAGTACTAGCTGTAATACGTTCATTTACTGCTTTTAAAATAGAAGATAAAACCATCAAAAAAATAGCAATGATTGTTACTGTGGCTGCACAGATAAATCTAATAATGCTTGTTTCTGAGCTATTTAAAGAGTTTTATGCGCCCACACACCATAGTGAAAGTGCTTATTACTTGTTTTTTGGCTTACACGGAAAAACCGCATTACTTCCTTGGATTTGGACAGCGATCCCTATAAATGTATTAGCCACTATAATTCTTACCTTTAATAAATTTAGAAATAACCTTAAAATACTATATGTATGTTGTGGACTCCTATTTGTTGCCATATGGATAGAAAAGGGTTTTGGATTAATTGTTCCTGGCTTCATTCCTGGACCTTACGGTAAAATAGTAGAATACTTACCTTCTGGAATAGAAATTGGCGTCACCATTGGCATTTGGGCTTTAGGAGCCTTTGTATTTACCGTCCTTGCTAAAACAGCTATCGGTATTGAATTGGGTGAATTGCGGTATAAAGATAGAAATGCAGAAAATGTTTAATTCAACTAGAGTCTCATGATAAGAATAACATCGTGGAGCTTGTAAAAAATACATTTAAATAAAGATAAAACGGCAAAAAAAAGCTTACTAGGAGCATTGAACTCATAGACAATGCTATTGCGTTAATCTAATGAGGAGTAAAGCACATATCTTAAATTAAAATTACAGATATTTGCCGCTTCAAATGGGAAAGAAACAAAAAGGAATTCTGAAGCGAATACTCAAAGTTTTTGCTGTACTTCTTCTGCTTTTTATAAGTATCATACTATTTATAAGAAGCCAGTGGGGACAAGATATTATCGTTACTAAAGTTGTCAATTATGTTTCTAAGAAAACCAACACGACCGTAGAAATAGATCGGCTATTCCTGACCTTTTCAGGAAATCTTTATTTAGAAGGACTCTACCTCGAGGATGTCAAAGGAGACACCCTCATCTACTCCAAGAGCTTAGAAGCTAACGTACCTTTATCACCTCTAGTTTTCGGCAGTGACATGGAACTAAAATCGTTAATTTGGGATGGCGTAAAAGCGAATATTAGTAGAGGAGATAAGGTTGAAAACTTTAATTTCAATTTCTTAATTGATGCTTTCGCGGCAACAGATACCGTCACAACAACACAAGAATCTGCCCCTCTAGCTTTTACAATTGGAGAAGTTGCTCTTTCCAATTTTGATGTACGTTACACTGATAAGTTTTTAGGCATCGAAAGCGCCATTAAATTAGGAAAACTCCAAGTAGATATCGATGAAATGGCATTAGAAACCATGAAGTTTAAGCTAGAAAATGTAGTCCTATACGATACCGATATCACCTATAAACAGACGAAAACATTTCCTGAAGCTGAAGATAGCACAGCTACACAACTACCCTACATTGCTGTTGAGAATTTTAAACTAGAACAAGTAACTGCCCATTATAAATCTATTCCAGATCAGCTCACTAGCAGTGTTAAAATTGGACAATTTAACCTAGATTTAGAGACCGCAGATTTAACAAACAACATATTTATTGTCAATGAATTAAAGTTAAACAATTCAACTATTAGTTTACAAACAGAAAACAAAAAATCTACCACTCCAATTACAGAAAAAACCGATACAAATAGCACGAAATTCGCATGGCCCAACTACATCGTTCAGGTGGCTAAAATAGATCTCAATCACAATACTATAAACTTGAAGGTGGGACAACCAACACCTACCTCAGGAGAATTTAACCCAAGTGACATCGCAATTTCTAATCTGAATTTTACTACTGAAAACCTTAGCTACAAAGAGGAACAAGTGAAGCTGTCTTTAAAAACTTTTTCCTTTAAAGAAAAAAGTGGTTTTCAATTAAGAAATTTAGCTTTTAATACCAGTTTAAATACTACTTCTACTGTGGTCTCAGATCTAGAACTAAAAACAAATGGGAGTACCATTAATGGTGATGCATCTATCAAATACAATTCCATACAAGAATTACTAGAGGCACCCGAAAATTCATCTATCGCTGTATCATTCCCTGAATTTATTCTACATCTTGATGACGCCTATTACTTTCAACCCGATTTAGCTCAAAACGAGGCTATCAAAAAAGCCGCTTCAAAACCATTTACAGGGAATTTAATTGCTTCAGGGTCACTTTTAACACTTGCTCCTTCCGTCAAACTTAATTGGGGAGAACACACGCAATTAAGTGCCAAAGGAGAGCTTTACAACCTGATGAATCCAGATGCCTTATCTTTTGATTTCAAAACACTTAAAGCTACGTCTATTAAGGAAGACATTCTTTCTTTTATTTCAGAAACAGATTTAGGCATATCTATTCCGAAAACCATACAATTAGACGCTATTGCTATCGGCTCTACAGAGCACATAAAGGGAAACATAGCGCTAAAAATTCCCGAAGGAACTGCAAAAATTCTAGGTGAGTTTAGCGCCAAAAATTCAATGTCCTTTTCAGGTACATTAAGTCTGGACAACTTAAGATTAGATCAGCTACTAAAAAATAACGAATTAGGTGGCATTTCCATGACTATGGACTTCAAAGGTAGTGGCAATAGTTTAAATAGCTTAAATGCTGATCTAACAACTAACTTCACACAATTAGATTTCAAAGATTATGATTTTTCTAACCTAAACCTATCCGGTAAAATCGTGAAAGGAAAGGGCGTTATTAACGCCGACTTTAAGGATCAAAATTTAAACCTTGAAGCAAATGCGCCAATTCATCTAGACTCCATCAATTCAAACCTAAAATTGAATCTAAACCTTATAGGTGCCGATTTGTATGCTTTAGGAATCACCCAAGAAAACATTAAAGTGGGTACCAAATTGAATGCGCAGTTCAGCGGAAACCTTACAGATTTTAAATTGAACACCTCTGTTTTAGAAACCGTCGCAGTGTATGACAACGAACAATATCATATGGATGCGATAGACCTAAAAGCAATCATAAACACCAATAGCTCTAATGTAAGTATTGATAGTGATTTCCTAACAGGAAAAGTAAATTCTAACGGTTCGCCAGAAATGGTGTATTCCGCATTACAAAAGCAGTTTGAAGCATATTTTACGGATAGCACAGCCATAGATACTACAACCAACCCTATTGTTCTTTCTATGAATCTAGCTTTTAAGCCTACTCCTATTCTCACTGAAGTGTTTTTAAAAGATGTAGATAAATTAGATACCATTACTATGAAGGCTAATTTTGACGCTAGCTCTAAGAAGCTAAATGCTGTATTGTTTATACCTTCCGCAAGTTACAATGGCAGCACTATTGATAGCCTTAGCGTTTTAATAGAGGGCGATGCTACAGACTTAAATTTTAAAACAGCGCTTAGCGCCCTATCTTCCGATCCTATCTTAATTAAAAAAACGGTATTTGAAGGAACTGTAAAAAACAATGCCCTGCTTACTGAATTTACATCTTTTGATGATGGTACGACCTTAGCTCATATCGCCACAGAAGTAAGATTCTCAAAAGATACTACTAAGCTTCATATTAATCCTTCTGGGCTAATTTTTAATAGAAAGAATTGGACTATTCCTGAGAATAACACCATAGCTATTGGTGAAAATATTTTGAATTTTAAAAACATAAGATTCACCAAAGAAAATCAAGAATTAAGTTTAAGTAATACTATTGAAGGAATTGATAATAAACATTTTGGAATTACATTCAATAATTTCAAACTACAAACGTTCTTAAGCCTTTTAAACCCCGACGAAGCTTTAGCTTCAGGGAACATAAATGGTAGTTTTGTCATTGAGAATCCGTTTGAAGCTAGTGGAATTATAGCTGATTTTAAAATTAATGAACTTAAAGCCCTTCAAAATCCGTTAGGAAATCTTAAACTCAAAGCTACATCAACCAGTAATGCTGCTTATGATTTTGATTTATCGCTAAAAGATGGTGGTATAGATTTAGACCTTACTGGAGATTATACCGCAGCAAAGAGTGGCGCCCAACTTAACTTAGACCTAGAGCTAAACAAAGTATCTCTTAAAAACATTGAAGCATTTTCAAGGGGAGCTATTACCAATTCGGAGGGTTTTATTTCTGGTAGCGCCAAAGTACGCGGAACAACTACCAACCCGGAATATGAAGGAGTTTTTAATTTTAAGGATGCCGCCTTTAATGTTGCCGAGCTAAATTCAGTTTTTAAAATCACCGATGAAAAGCTAAAAATAAATACTACAGGTTTGTATTTAGATAATTTTGAAATCAACGATTCTAAAGCCAATAGTTTTGTATTAAACGGTACTGTTCTGACAGATGATTTTACAAATCCATCATTTGATCTGAGTTTAAAAGCAGATGCGTTTCAAGTTATAAACTCCACCAAGGAAGATAATGAATTATTTTATGGCCAAGCCAGTATGGATGCAGATGTGAAGATCAATGGATCTTTAAATCTTCCTGTTGTAACCGGCTCCCTTAAAGTTAGAAAAATTACTGATATAACGTATGTAGTACCAGAATCGCAATTAGATGTAGAAGAACGAGATGGTGTTGTTATTTTTGTCAATCAGGAAAATCCAGATGCCATTCTTACAAGAAATGACGAGGAAGAGACTTCTTCCTTGTTTAAAGGTTACAAAGTAAATACCGTTCTGGAAATTGCTGACGATGCCATCTTCAATGTCATTATTGATAAAAAAACAGGAGATAATCTTCAAGTTTCTGGTGATGCTGCTTTAAATTTTAGCATGGCCTCTAATGGTACTATGAGTTTATCGGGTAGGTACGAGTTAAAAGATGGTCATTACGAAACAAGCCTGTATAATTTAGTAAAACGAAAATTTGATATTAAACCCGGTAGTACCATTACTTGGTTAGGGAGCCCTACTGATGCAAAACTGGATGTTACTGCCATTTATAGTGTAGAAGCGTCAGCAAGCCCTTTAATGTCTAGCGTAACCTCTAGTGAAGACGCTAGTGTTACCGCAAAATACCAACAAGTACTTCCATTTATGGTGTATTTAAATGTAGATGGGCAATTGCTAACACCAGAGATTTCTTTTAATTTAGACATGCCAGAAGATGCGCAAGGTTCGCTAAGTGGTGCTGTATACAGCCAAGTACAACAGCTTAACGACCAAGAATCTGAATTAAACAAACAAGTATTCTCGTTACTAACCTTAAATAGATTTTTCCCTACTGCAGGAAGTGACGGTAGTAGCGGTGGTACAGCTACCATTGCACGTAACAATGTAAATAAGGTGCTTTCAGGACAACTAAACACCTTTTCTAATAAACTCCTAGGGAATACAGGTTTTGACCTAGATTTTGATTTGGATAGTTTCACTGATTATCAAGGTGATAGTCCCCAAGATAGGACCCAATTAAATATCAACGCTCAGAAAAAACTTTTTGATAATAGACTAATTGTAACCGCAGGAAGTGCCGTAGATGTAGAAGGTAGCGCCCAAGCAGGACAAAGTGAGACGCCAATTATTGGTAATGTAAGCTTAGAATACTTACTGTCTGAAGACGGTAGATACCGATTAAAGGGGTTTCGTAAAAATGAATATCAGAATGTAATTGACGGGCAGCTTATTGTTACAGGAGTCGCTTTAATCTTTAATAGAGAGTTTAACAGTTTTAGTGAGCTATTCAATCCTTTGAAAAAAGATACGGAAGAAAAGAAAATTACAAAAGAATAAATAAAACCAATCATCCCATTGAAAAAAAACGCAAGATATCGCTCCTTATTCATCCTAATACTCACCCTAGTAGTATACTCTTGTGGGGTTTCGAAATTTATACCAGAAGACGAAGTTTTATATGCAGGTTCAGAGATACAAATAGAAACAGAAGAGGATACTGTAAAAATTAATCAAGTAGCTGAAGAATTAAATACATTAATTCCTCAAGAACCTAATACCAAGATATTAGGAATGCGACTTGGTTTATACTATCACTTTAAGGCTGAACAAGAAAAGCCAGGCTTCTTAAACAAATGGTTGAATAAAAAAATTGGTGAAGAACCTATTTATCTTTCTGATGTTGATCCGCAACGCGTAGAAAAATTAATTTTAAACAGATTAGATAATAGAGGATTTTTCAATAGTAGGGTCACTTCACAAATAGACAAAACTCCCAAAACAGCTACTATTACTTATACAACAAAACTACCACGCCCTTATCGCCTAGAGAAATTTGACCTTCAAAAAGACTCGCTCCCTATTTATTCTGAAATTCAAGATATTTTAGCCAATACTCCCATAAAATCTGGAAATAGATTTGATTTGGAGTTAATGAAATTTGAACGCGAACGTATCGATAATCAACTCAAGCAACGTGGTTATTATAATTTTAATGCCGATTTTCTAATTTTTGAAGCGGACACTAATAGTTATGACACCCCTAAATTTGATTTATTACTCCGCTTAAAAAAGAATACTCCTTCAAAGTCTATTATACCTTATACGATAGATTCAATGACCGTATTCCCAAAATATACAGTGGGCGATACTACGTCTGTAGCTTATAACAGTATTGTGAATGGTATCAATTTTATTCAAGAAGAAGAATTTTTTAAGCCCAAGCAATTACAACCTTATATTCTCTTTGAAAAAGGACAAAAATATAACGCAAATACAGCAAGGCTTACTAGCAATAGGCTGTCATCTATCGGTAGTTACAAATACGTAAATATTCAATTTAAGGAAAAGGATACCATAGCAGGCAGTGATGGTTCTGGAGCTCTAGATATGGATATATTTCTTTCTCCACTTACGAAAAGATCCGTACGTGCAGAACTCCAAGGGGTTACTAAGTCTAACGGATTTGCCGGACCAGGAATATCTGTATCCTACAATAACAGAAACGTATTTGGGGCAGGAGAAACTTTGAGCATTACAGGTAGCTTTTCTTATGAAACACAACTATCCGGAGGAAGCAATACTGGCCTGAGTAGTATTTCTGGAGGATTAAAAACAGATCTAATTATACCGAGACTCGTACCTTTTTCTCCCAGCAGATTTAAGTATAACGTTCCGAAAACAAAGATTAGTTTAGGAGTTGATTTTCTGGATAGAAGTCAGCTATACACCCTTACCTCTTTCAACACATCTTATGGATATACTTGGAATGCGAATAAATACGTTTATCACGAACTAAACCCTATCAGTATTAATTACGTGAATTTAGCGAATACTACGGATGAATTTGATCAAATTCTAGATGACAATCCGTATTTAAAAAGTAGTTTTGAACAACAGTTCATTGCGGGTCTTAATTATAAATTTACCTATAATGAATTGGTAGATGAAAATAAGTCTCATCCTATCTATTTTGCCACGAGTTTAGATATTGCGGGGAATGCTTTAAATCTTTTAAATGGAGGCAAGGAAACCGCTTTCGGTCTAGATTATGCACAGTACGCCAAAATGGATGTGGATTTTCGCTATTATCTAAGGTGGAAAAATGAGCAAACGTTTATTACCAGATTGTATGCTGGTCTGGGTGTTCCGTATGGCAACTCCTCTACCCTTCCTTTCGTAAAACAATTTTTCTCAGGAGGCCCTTATAGCGTAAGAGCTTTTCAGATACGCTCTTTAGGCCCCGGTACTTTCGTCGCGGAAGATGATGATGATTCTTCCTATTTTGATCAATCAGGAAATATACAACTAGAGGGAAATTTAGAATACCGCTTTCCTATCTTCTCTTATCTAAAAGGAGCCTTATTTGCGGATGTTGGAAATGTATGGCTAACCTATGAACCTGAAATTTCTGAGGATGAGACCGACGAAGGGATTGCTTTAATTGAACGCTTAAAAACTCAGGGTAAATTTGACAAAGACTGGATCAAAGAATTAGGCGCTGGTGTTGGTTTTGGATTACGGGTAGATATACAAAGCTTTGTTATAAGACTAGATCTAGCTTCGCCAATACGCGTGCCCTACTTACCAGAAGGAGAGCGCAGCAGAATCCCCTTTTTTGATGGAGGTGATGATAACCTAATGTTTAATTTTGCGATTGGATACCCTTTTTAAGAACTCTTACGAAACACGTGTTACCTATGAAACCTTTACCTGTCTATACTTTTGAAACCAACAAAATTACGTCACAATGGTCTGTAATAGATGATGCAGTGATGGGAGGAAAATCTTCTGGATCATTTTTCATCAATGAAAATGGTAAAGGAGTTTTTGAGGGAAATGTGTCTTTAGAAAACAATGGAGGTTTTTCTTCTCTACGGTATCAGTTTGCTACCATTGAAACATCCTCCTACACTAAACTAAAAATAGTTTTAAAAGGAGATGGGAAAAGGTATAAATTTAGAGTAAAGGCAAAACAAACGGACAAACATTCTTATACGACTTATTTCAACACTTCTGGAGTATGGGAGACTATAGAAATAGCTTTAGATAAGCTAACTCCCGCCTTTAGAGGAACTCCCTTAAACCTACCCAACTATGATCAGCAAAGCATAGAAGAGTTGGCCTTTCTAATAGGGAATAAAAAAGAAGAGCACTTTATTTTAGAAATTGACCGCATAGAATTAATTTAAAATCAAACAAGGGTTATTAATTTAGAAACCTCCCAGAAGCCACAAGAATTTTATTTTATATGCTTTGTTATTTTTGAGCTTAAAGGCTTTGTAATAGAATAATAGTAATCTGTAAATTGCCCTGCGTCATCTACTAAGTACTTTTGAAAATTCCATCTTACACTAGAGTTCTTTTTTCCATTTAATGATTTAGAAGTAAGCCAAGCATACAATGGATGTTGTTTAGCACCTTTTACTTCTATTTTTTCCGTAAGTAAAAACTTGACACCAAATTTTAAGCTACAGAATTCTTCAATTTCCGAGGTTTCACCGGGTTCTTGACCTCCAAATTGGTTGCAAGGAGAGCCCATGACAACTAAGTTATCTTTATAGGTATCACTAAGACTTTGTAATTCTTTGTATTGTTTTGTAAATCCGCATTCAGACGCCACATTCACAAAAAGTAATTTCTTTCCCTTAAAATCTTCCAAAGAAATTGGAACTCCGTTCAAATCATTAATAGGAATATCATAAATAGAATGATTTTTAAGCATATTATCTTTTGCTGGAGCAATTTTAGCTTTAGTCGTTAACTTCATAATTCAATATTAAAATGGCCGCACTTGGTACAACTTTACAGCACCAAAATACTATGAGATAGAAAATCACTATATCCTTAAAAATTAAAAAGCACAAAGTGATAAAATGATTCGTAAAGCCGTTTCAAAAATACTAATTTTGTTTATTATTACTTTTAAATAATTAAACAAAATTTAACATGAAACAACAGGGACCAAAAATACATATTATCGGTGCCGGCATAAGCGGTTTAATTGCGGCGCAGGTTCTTGAAGAAGCTGGCTTCTCCCCTGTTGTATTAGAAGCTACAGACACTATTGGCGGAAGAGTAAAAACAGAACTATTCCAAGGACACCAGTTAGATCATGGTTTTCAGGTATTATTAACAGCTTATCCTGCAGCACAAAAATATTTAGATTACAAAGCTTTAGAATTACAGAAATTCCTACCTGGAGCTACGATTTTTAAGAATACAAGGCAGGTGAATATTGGAGACCCACTTCGTGAAATCTCGTTGCTTTTTTCTACATTATTTTCTGATATAGGGAGTTTCTCAGATAAACTTTTAATCTTAAAACTAAATAGTTTTTTGAAGAAAAAATCACTTACAGCTATATTTTCTAGTAAAGAACAAACTACTTTAGCATACTTGACCGATTTTGGCTTTTCTTCTAAAATGATTTCCAATTTCTTTAGTCCGTTTTTTAGTGGAATTTTCTTAGAAACAAACCTAGCTACCTCTAGCAGAATGTTTGAGTTTGTCTATAAAATGTTTGGAGAAGGTCATGCTGCCTTGCCTAAAGCTGGGATCGGAGCGATTCCTAAGCAACTATCTAAGAAATTAAAAAATACATCCTTTAAATTCAATACAAAGGTTAAGATTGTAGCTGATACTGAAATAGAACTTAACGATGGTACAAGATTAGCAACTGATTTTACGATAGTTACCACAGAACCGAGTATATTAATTCCTAGACTAAAAAGTCAGGAAACGCAATGGAAGTCTTGTTATGCCTTGTATTTTGAATCGGATAAAAGACATATTCAAAAACCATTGATTGGTCTACTTCCTGAAAATAATACGCTAATTAATAACATTTTTTACCCTTCTAGTTTAGCTACTACTGCTACTAAAGAGTTATTGTCTGTAACCGTCATAGATTCCCAGAATTTGTCTGAGGAAGCACTCATTGAAAACGTACAATTAGAATTAAAAGAATATTGTGGTATGGAATCCCTAAGCTTCCTGAAATTATACCATATCCCCAAAGCACTACCTAAATTAGATGATTTACGCTACGATATGCCTGCCTCTGAAACACGATTAACTTCTGGAATTTTTCTAGCTGGAGACACCCAATTAAACGGCTCATTGAATGCTGCAATGTTATCGGGAGAAAGAGCTGCTTTAGGAGTTGTAGAAGCAATTTCAGGAACAATGTTATCCTAAGCAACAAAGTACCTTTCGAGACACTAAGATCTTAAAAAGAAGAAATATCTTTATTTTTTATCAATATAAGCATAGTTGCTTTAAATAGAATAATCCATCGATAGCATGGGCTACCAATGGATTATTTATTTTGAAATTAATTTAATATTATATTCCTGAATCAGGCTTTCCTTTCAACCTAATCTCAATTTTTTTCTTTTTTACGGTTAATCTTTTCATTACCTCCATTAAACTTGCGTCCTTTGTTTCTTTATAACGCTCATTAATTGCTAAAATTAGTCGTTTTGCTTCTCTTGAAGCTACCACTCTATCACTCGTAGACATATGACTCATTTTGGCTTTTTCAAAGATTGTCGCTTCTTTTAAAATATCCATAGTTATTTTTGTTTATTCTTAAATAAATATAATTAAACAAAAGGCAATATACAACAAAGAAATAACGATTATGATTTTTTTAAGATATAAAAATGTCCTGTCCCTCCTGAAAAAGAAGAATATTGATCAAAAAAATATTATTTTGAAAACCTAAAACATTTTTTTTACTATATGTAAAAATATAAAAGCTTCTCAAAAAAGACTGTCGTCCATTAAAGATAAACAAGGAAAAACCCTACATTCATAGGGGTTCAAAGAATTGGTGCTAATTTTAATTATTTAATTTCACTTGCGCTTTTTCCTCCTTATTTCCTTGTAAAATTGTAATCACTTTTGTGTCTATACTGTTAGTCGTTCTAATTTTAAATTATTTAAAATATTTTCATTTTTTTTCAATTCTAAAAGCACTTTTAAGTAAGAATTTTCAAATTCAGGCATGTTTGACTGAAATAGATCTTTATAATACCCTATCCCTTCCTTTAAATTTTTAGCAAAAAGAGAGAGGTATTTGTACTGTTTAGCGTCTAAAATAGTTCCTGCTTCTTCCATCTTATTTTGTAAATATTTTACATAAATACCCAATTCTTTTACAAATATATTAGGCCGATCCATACGTTCCATTACGTTGCATTTCCCATAAATATGGCCTATCATTTCTTTCAAACTAACCACTTTAGAAAAGTATGCTAAATTTGGTCCAGGGCAAATAGAAACTCCCTCTCCCTCTGTTTTAGTATCTAGATTATATTTAATCAATGCGGAAGTCCCTAACCCAACACAAGTGCAAGATTTTTCGATGATTTTATTGTATTCCTTTTGATATATTTCTGGTGCTAAATGCTCTTTTTCTAAGACTATAATTCTCAAATGTTGATATTGCCTAGATGCGGTACAAACACCTGTATCTGAAAACTCTTTATTTAGTGCTACGTATTTCTTAGGACAAGAACTTCCTGGTCTATTTTTGGCAATTAAAGCCGCTTTTTCTAGATCTTTAGTATTTCCTTTAAGATTATGAAAAGGAACTCCTAACGGAGAAATATCACTTAAATACAGATCGCTTTCTTCTGCTTCACTAATCTTTTCCAAGGTCTTATCGTCTACTGTAGTAGCTTCTGGCACCAATAAAAATGGTGATCCCCAACCAATGGAATCAAGTTTATAATGCTTGCGTAAAAAATCATGTTCTGCTGCCGTCCCTACGCCACCTTGCGCTGTAAATTTCACAGGTAAAGATGCTTCTGGAACCTGCCTTTTTTTCAGCGTCAATGCTTTACTTAAAACTGCTGCAGTTTCAGCTATAAATTCTTCTCTCTGATCTCTAAATTGGGCTAATATGGGTCCCAATAAATATCCGTCTGTAGCAAAAGCATGACCACCACAATTAAGACCAGACTCTATCCTATACTCAGAAACCCATAGTCCCTTTTTAGCTAAAAATTTACCTTGTATCAATGCAGACCTGTAGTCGCTTACTTTTAAAACAATTTTCTTTTTTATAACTCCGTTTTCGTCAGGATAAAAATCTTCAAATTCTTCTAAATAGCTATACAATCTTGGATTCATACCCGCAGAAAATATCACCGATGAAACTAATTTACTATTTGCATAGCCTCTAAGAGCTGCATGAGCATCATTATATATCGTTGGCAATTGTTCTTTTTTATAAAAATTCTCCTTATCTACTTTGGTCATGATATTTACATCAATACTACCCATTTTTAAATTTTCATCTAAAAATTTTTTCAATTCACTACGATCATAGTGTTTGTTGACAAGGGCATTAAACTGCTGCTTTAGAGACGAGTTTTCTGGAAAAAAATCAAAATACTGTTTTAAACTATCGCTAACACCATTACTAATATCTTTAAGTTCTTTAAAATTATACTGCGCGATTTTTTGGACTAAATTTAAATAGGAGCTTATTCTTTTAGCCCTAAAATCTTCCATATTTTCTGTAATTTCTTGATACGATTGATTGAAGTTTGTGGCATACATTTTTCTTAGTTTTTCTAATAAAATATCGTCTACCAAAGAAATAACAGAATCAATGCCTAAATGTGCAACTTTAATAGGAGTATCTATTGTAAAGCCTATTCCCATAACAGGAATATGAAAATTATGTGTTTTCATCATTATAGTACTATTATATTTTCTAAATAATTAAGTTCAAAACTGCCACTATTAATAACCACAGTATATGATATTTATCATTTTTTAAAAGAAGGAGATCCTTTATTAGTAAACCTATATATCCCTAATATTCACTGAAAATACTGCAACAGCTTATTATGTATAGCCTATGAAACAAATGAAATCTAGGCACTTCATAGCGAAGCACTCCATTTCACAAGTATTAAATCCTATATTTATACCATAGCTGAATAAATGTTCGTTATAAGAGGGAATTATAGCCTCCCATTTTCCAAGAAATCTAAAAAAACATGAATAAATATTCTACTCTTATTGTATTCTTAATCTATTGTTTCAATTTATGTGCTCAAGGAATTCCTATAATTACCCCAGCAGAAAATGGAACTAATCCTATTGAATTAAGCAGTCTCCATATCAATGTTTTTGTGATTGATAATATGGCTACGACAACCTTGGAAATGCAATTTTATAATGACAACGACCGTGTGATGCAGGGAGAACTAAATTTCCCATTAGGAAATGGCGTAACCGTATCCCGGTTTGCTTTAGATGTAAATGGAGAAATGCGGGAAGGGGTTGTTGTTGATAAGGAAACTGCTACGCAAGCCTTTGAAGCGGTAACGCGCAGAAATGTTGACCCAGGTCTTGCTGAAGTTACTAAAGGGAATAATTTTAAGGCTAGAGTCTACCCTATTCCCGGAAAAGGCTATAAGAAAGCCATAGTGGCATTTGAACAGGAGATTGATGGTGATGTAGATAATTTCATCTATCAGTTGCCACTAAGCATCAAACACGTGCTAAAAAAGTTTTCGGTAAAGGTTGAAGTCGCCCTAAATAAACCAAAAATTATAAAAAGCAAAAGCCCAAAAATAAATTTAGATTTCACGGAAGCACGGAACTCCTATATCAGCGAATATAAAGAAGAAAATAAAACTTTAGAACGTCACCTTACTTTTGCTATTCCGAGGCCAAAAAAAGTCTCTAAAGTGGTTACCTATAAGGGAGCTGTTACTTCGGATAACTATTTTTACAGCTATTTAACTATAAAACCGGAGCAGCGCGAAAAGAAAAAACCTAAGAATATTACGGTAGTTTGGGATGTTTCTTCTTCTGGAAAAGATAGAGCTATTGAGAATGAATTAGAAATTTTAAAAGGGTATTTAAAATGGATGCAACAGGGCCAAGTAAATTTGGTAACATTTTCAAATACCATACATACCACTACAAAGTACCAAATTGTTAATGGCATTTGCACACCGCTTATTAGTGCCCTAAAAACAATAAATTATGATGGAGGAACTGCGATAAACGCCATCGATTTTTCTAGCTTTAAATCAGAAGAAATACTTTTATTCTCAGATGGAATTTCGACTTTCGGGGCTAAAAATCACAAGAATTTTGAAGCTCCTATAACCGCCATAAATACAGCTACTATAGCCAATCATTCTTTATTAGACTATTTTGCCGCATGTACTAACGGTATATACATCAATGCTTTCGAGGCGCCCGTGAATCAAACGATTGAGAAAATAACTCAAGAGCAAAAGCAATTTATAAAAGCAGAATTTGATACTACTAAAATTAAAGAAGTCTTCCCGAATAGCGCCCAAAAGCTAAGGGATAATTTTAGTCTTTCCGGAAAAATTGAAGGGGATCAAGCTGAAGTAACCCTACATTTCGGGTTTGGAGATAACATCACAGAAACAAAGAAGATCATTATTGATAATAGCCAAGCATTAGATCATAATTTAGGGGAACGTATTTGGGCACAAAAAAAACTTAAAACTTTATTAGTACGTCAAGAAGCAAGCACTATCCGGTCTCATGGAAAAAAGTTTAATCTCGTGACTCCTAATACCTCTCTAATTGTTTTAGATGACGTAGCAGATTATGTACACTATAAGATTGTACCACCCTTATCATTACAAGAAGAATATCACCGCCGTATCTCGGCACAAAATGAACAAAAAAAGGATCGTAAAGCACAGCGTATTTCAAGCTTGTGTCAAGCTTTTAATGCTGATTTTGATTGGTGGAAAAACCCTCCTATTAAAAAACCAGAACTCAAACAATCTACTCCTTCAGAGTCCCGTTCAAGAGAAACTGTATCTGACAGAATAGCATCATCGCCTCAAGCGGATATGATAGTGGAAGTAAATGAAATTGCTTCAGAAGACGAGCTTAGCAGCAAAAAATCTGAAAAACAAAGTAAACCTACCATAACTATTGTAGCATGGGATAGCAATGAGCCATATATCAACACCTTAAAATCAGTAGGCAAAGAAAATATATATGCCACCTATTTGACGCTTAAGGAAAAAAATGGAGCTAATCCTTCCTTTTATTTTGATGTAGCAACCTATATGTTTCAAAAATCTCTGAGAGCAGAAGGTTTACGTGTTATTTCTAATTTGGCAGAATTAGAGTTAGAAAACACCGAATTATTAAGAACCCTAGGAAGAAAACTGTACGAGTATAATTTTTTTAACGAAGCATTAGCCGTTTTTAAGGAAGTGCTTGAAACAAGATCTTTTGAGCCACATTCGTATATTGACTTAGGCTTAACCTATACAGAATTAGGAGAACATCAAAAAGCTGTAGATAACTTATACCAAGTGATCGCTAAAGAATGGGAACCAGAAAGCCTAGCTCGCTTCAATGGGATAGAGTTAATTACACTTCATGATATAAATAATATCATAGCAAAGCATAATGGAAAATTAGACATTTCGTTTATAAACCCATGTTTTATAAAGCATATGCCGGTTGATATTAGAATTGTCATTGATTGGGATGCTAATGAAACAGACATTGATTTATGGATTACAGACCCTACTACCGAAAGATGTAGTTATAACAATTCTAATACCCGACTAGGAGGAAGAATATCTTATGATGTAACTCAAGGTTACGGCCCTGAAGAGTTTAGACTTAAACATGCTATAGATGGGGCTTACGGAATAGATGTTAATTTTTACGGTTCTAGAAGACAAACTGTTTTAGAAAAAGTTACGGTCCGTGCATTGGTCTATACCAATTTTGGAACAAAAGAAGAGCAAAAAGAAGTATTAACACTTCAGTTGGAACCTGCTAAGAATGGAGACTTTAACGTAGGAACAATAGAATTTAAGAAATAAATGAATAGCTTTAGACGATTTTACTAAAAATTTGTTTTGACAAAAGATAACTAACAGAGAATAATGATATTTTAATCTATATAAGTATTTATAGAACACTCTAATTTACAGTCTTTAACTAACATTTTTTTAAAGCCTACAGCAAGATCATAATTTTCAAAAATTAATGCTTCTGTAATACTAGTACTTAATACCAATTGTCTCAAAAGATATTCTACAACATATTTGTTGTCTGCTGTAAAAAGAACATATTTGCAAGTGTCCACTACGGTACTTTTGATTAGGCGTTAATTTATAGAGGTATTAAAAGATTGTAAATATAGTCTAGTATCTATTAGTAGGTTTATATTCTTTAAGAAACTAGACAAAAAACACGCTTTTTACGAGTAAGTTGTAGAAATCTATGCGGACTAATCCCTAGTTAAAATCAGTACTAAAATGTAAATTGCAAGTATGGCTTCTACTTTTTTCATAAAAAACATGGTGTGTAACCGCTGCATTGCTTCTGTATTAGAGGTATTTACAACAGAAGGTTATGAAGTCTCTACCATTGAATTAGGAAAGGTAGTTGCACAGCCTAGTCCACATACTGAACAAAAAAATCTTGGCAAGCAACTTTGCGCTTTAGGTTTTGAAATAATACAGAACGAAGAAGAGTCACTCCTAGAGCAATTAAAGGTGCGATTAATTCAAAAAATACACGAAGAAAACACAGTACATTTGGCTACCATGGTTGCGAGAGAACTAGGAAAAACAGAAAGTTATTTAAGTAAACTATTTAGCAAATTGGAAGGTATCACCCTAGAAAAATACACCATCAATCTAAAAATTGAAAAAGTAAAAGAATACATACAACTAGGGCAATTGAATTTTTCGGAAATAGCATATACCTTGAATTATAAGTCAAGTAGTCATCTAGCACGTCAATTCAAAACGGTTACAGGAATGTCTATGAGTACCTATAAAAATCTAAAGAAATGGGATAGAAAAAAACTAGACCAAATTGTATAAATAAGAATCCGAATTATGTAAAGCTATCTCCGTGCTTCTGTTTAATTTTACATCCTAAAATTGATGTAGATGGAACATACGTATCATATTCACGGAATGACCTGTAACGGTTGTAGAACTCATGTAGAGCAAACACTTTCTAAAGTTAGCGGTGTAACTAAAGCCTCTGTTGATTTAGACAAGGCAGAAGCCACCATTGTGATGGATGCTCATATTCCTATAGAAATTTTTCAAAAAGCCTTAGCGGCAGATGGTGGGCATTATAGTATACATATTCCTGGCGAACACCAGCATCCTAAGGAAACAAACACAAAAAAAACAACACAACAAGGTACCGGTACATTTTATTGTCCAATGCATTGTGAAGGAGATAAAACCTACGAGGAGCATGGCGACTGCCCTGTTTGTGGAATGGATCTCGTTGAAGAACAGAATTTGAATGTTTCTACTAGTGAACAATGGACATGCCCCATGCACCCAGAAGTTATTAGGGATGAACTAGGTAGTTGTCCTATTTGCGGAATGGATCTTGTTCCTATGCAACCAGATCTTTCTGCAGAAGAAAAATCATATAAAAAGCTCTTGAAAAAATTCTGGTTGGCTTTTGGCTTCACACTTCCCATCTTTATCATTGCGATGAGCGAAATGATTCCGAATAATCCACTGTATGATCTCATGGAGCAAAAATGGTGGAATTGGGTACAATTTATCCTTTCTATACCTGTTGTATTTTATGCAACATGGATGTTCTTTCAAAGAGCTTATAGAAGTATCAAAACATGGAATTTAAATATGTTTACCTTAATTGGTATTGGTGCAGGGGTTGCTTGGTTGTTTAGTTTCTTTGGGATGTTATTTCCTGATTTTTTTCCTGAACAATTTAAAACAACATCCGGAGCGGTTCACGTTTACTTTGAAGCGGCGTCCGTGATTCTTACTTTAGTTTTAATGGGCCAAGTATTAGAAGCTAGAGCACACAGCCAGACTAATACCGCTGTAAAAGAACTTTTAAAATTAGCTCCTAACAAAGCAATCTTAGTCGTCAATGGGCAAGAACATGAGGTATCAATAGATCAAATTACAAAAGGAGATGTTCTACGGGTTAAGCCAGGAGAAAAAATTCCGGTAGATGGCGCCATTACTGAAGGACAAACTACGGTAGATGAATCTATGATTTCGGGAGAGCCAGTTCCTGTAAGCAAAACGGTACCCGATAAAGTAAATAGTGGTACCATTAATGGGAACCAGTCTTTCTTAATGGTTGCAGAAAAAGTGGGAAATGAGACGCTATTATCACAAATTGTAAAAATGGTTAATGATGCAAGCCGTAGCCGTGCTCCTATTCAAAATTTGGCCGATAAGGTTTCTGGTTATTTTGTTCCTGTTGTGGTACTCATTTCTATAATCACGTTTGTAGTTTGGGCTATTTGGGGGCCGGAGCCAGCATATGTTTTTGCGCTAGTAAATGCTATCGCGGTATTAATTATTGCTTGTCCCTGCGCATTAGGCCTAGCAACTCCCATGTCTATCATGGTAGGTGTAGGTACCGGAGCTAAAAATGGTGTTCTAATTAAAAATGCTGAAGCTTTAGAAGTGATGAATACGGTAGACACCCTAATTATAGATAAAACAGGAACTATTACCGAAGGAAAACCAACCGTGGAAAATATTGGCGCTACAAGTGATCTTTCTGAAGATGAGCTATTAAAATATATTGTAAGCCTCAATAGTTTGAGCGAACACCCACTAGCGGCCGCAACCTTGAAATATGGTAAAGAACAGCAAATTACAGCGTTAAAAGTAGACAAATTTAATGCTGTCACGGGTAAAGGCGTAGAGGGCGTAATTGACAACCAAAAAGTAGCTCTAGGGAACGAAAAAATGATGGCCTATGCAGGAGCCAACATGCAACAAGAGATTGTAGAAAAAGTGATTTCTTATCAAAAAGAAGGCAAGACAGTATCTTACGTATCTATTGGTACTGTGGTGGTTGGTTTTGTTGTTATAAGAGATAAAATAAAAGCTACAAGCGCCAAAGCCATTAAAGCTTTGCAAGACAAAGGTATTGCCGTAATTATGCTCACAGGTGATAATCAGGAAACTGCAGCAGCTGTTGCTAAAGAGTTACATTTAGCAGATTTCAAAGCAGGTATGTTACCTGAAGATAAATTAAATGAGGTTAAAAAACTACAAAATCAAGGACAGATTGTAGCTATGGCTGGAGACGGAATTAACGATGCTCCTGCCCTAGCCCAAAGTAACGTAGGTATTGCGATGGGCACCGGTACTGACGTTGCTATTGAAAGTGCTATGATTACGCTCGTAAAAGGTGACCTTCATGGTATTGTGAAAGCAAGAAGCTTGAGTGAAGCTGTTATGAAAAATATTAAGCAAAATTTATTTTTCGCATTAATCTATAATACCGTAGGTATTCCCATTGCTGCAGGCGTATTATTTCCGTTTTTTGGTATGTTATTATCACCAATGATCGCGGCCCTTGCAATGAGTTTTAGTTCTGTATCGGTTATAGCCAATGCCCTACGATTAAAAAGCGTAAAAATAGACTCCTAATACATAAAAGAAAAGTAGCGCAACATAGTGGTTTAGCATATCGTTATTTTGGGCTTTTTATTTAAACTGATTGGGATGAAATTCATGGAGATCATTCTTGCAATGAAGTTAATAGTCCTTTAGCTTTTAACAATTAGACACTTTTAGATTCCATCAGAATGAATTAAAAATCAATTCTTTAGAATTAAAAGAAATTTCTAAAGAACACTATTTTTGATCAACACAATGAATACATGATTTAGGCTAAAATTGAATCCATTGCTGTAGCTAAAAATATGTAGTCCACTTGAAAAATGATCCTTATTGATCAAATTACTGAAGTTGATACACCTAGAGCATAAAAAAATTGCGATTTATTCGCTTATGTTATGAAACACATCACAAATTATGTTTCAGATAGAGAGGGAACTCATCAAATCATTCGCCTTAAGAATTGGTGCTCGTTCGGGTTCTTTGGATCGCACATACCTAGAATTAGTTAGGAGGTAATTTTTTCAATACTATAGTCTAAAAAGCCTTTGCTTCTTTACAATTAGTTGCAGTATTAAGCAGATGCTAATTTTGGCTTACAAACTTTAAAAGTATTCTGGTAATTAGAACACAATCATTTAAACCACAACGCATGAATACAACAGATAAGAAAAAAAAGAATGTGTATACTAAATTTGTTTTGATGCTGATGGCATCATTCATCGCAATGTATATAACAATGTACCTTAACACCTATTCTATAGATCACGTATATTTTAGTTTAACGCGTTTCTACATGAGCTGTTTAGGAATTTCTACAATGGCAATTATCATGTTTATAGCAATGCGATCTATGTACAAAAACAAGCAAAAAAATATAGCAATCGTATTAACTAGTCTTTTGTTATTTATATCTGCCTTAACTTTAGTGAGAAAACAACAACCTATAGTTGGAGATTTATTATGGTTAAAAGCCATGGTACCACATCATTCTATCGCTATTTTAACTAGTGAAAGAGCTCATATAAAAGATCCAGAAGTAAAAAAACTTTCCAAAGAAATAATTGAAGCTCAGAAAAAAGAAATAATAGAAATGAAAGCTATGATAAAACGTTTGGAAAAGAATTAAGCTATTGTAAATCCTATTAACTTAAAATAATGAACAAAATTTCCGAAAAAGAATTAGCAGCTATTGCTGCTGTAAAATTAGTAAAGAACAACATGACCATTGGTTTAGGAACTGGTTCTACAGCAGCGTATATGATTCGTCATTTAGGAGATCGAATTAAGAAAGAAGGATTAAGCTTATATGGAGTACCAACTTCTAATGCCACAGAGAAAATAGCTCAAGAAAATGGCATTGCAATCTTATCTTTGAATGATGTTAAAAAAATAGATTTAACTATTGATGGTGCAGATGAGTTTGACCCCTATTTACACCTCATAAAAGGCGGCGGTGGTGCCTTGCTACGAGAAAAAATAATAGCCTCAAATTCTGAATACAATATAATAATTGCCGATGCTAGTAAACAAGTGAACCGTTTAGGTAAGTTTAAACTGCCCATAGAAACAATTCCATTTGCTACGCAACAAATAGTAACACAACTACAAAAAAAAGGATTAGAACCTATTCTCCGAAAAAAAGGCACAGCGCCTTTCACTACAGATGAAAACAACTATATTCTAGATCTAAATATTAATTTTTATTACAATTTAGAACAATTAAATCAAGAGTTAATGGCTACCCCCGGAATAGTGGAAACTGGTTTTTTTTTAACGACAACTGACTTAGTATTAATGGGAAAGGGCTCTAAAGTAATTAGATTCGAGAAAAATAAAATTAAATAACAAGACTCCCTAAAATACTACCTTCCAAGCATATAACTATTTGTTAATAAGTAACAATCTGTTACCCTAGTCTAAAAACGATGTTCGTCTTATTTTTGCAAACTTTAGATAAGCTATGGATAAATTAGAGGTTGGTGATAAAGTTTATAATACAAAACAAGATGGTTTCGATGATTTCATTCGGTATTCATTTTCTGAAGTCGTAAAACTCACCAAGACTTTAGCCATATTAAAAAATGGCACTCGCTTATATAATGAGCCAAAAATATCCTTTATTACCGAGGACATAGGCTACTCGGTAGCTAGGCAGCGAGGAACACATTGGCATTTGGTTTCTTTACAGGCCATACGCAACGCACAAATTGAGAATGAAAAAATAGCTGCCTACGATTGGTTTGAACAAAAAAAATTCTCCCTTAGAGAAAAACAATGGATTTATTCCAAATTTAAAGAAAACAATCAACAATAAATGATTACCATAGAGAATCGATATTAATAAGAGGGTTTTTATCGATACCTACAGGCTAATAAACTGTAGCTATCTGTATTTCAACATGTTTTAAAGATTTTAAGGATTTATTTTACTTAATTTCAAAGTAATAATTAAAATTTAAACCCATGAAAAATCTTAAAACCTACTATGTTATTTCTCTGGTAATTTTCTCATTAGCTATGTTAGGAGCTGTCCTTAATAGTATTATTAATTATGATACTATTGTTCTGAAAATTATAAAACTAGGATACCCTACTTATGTGCTACAAATAATAGGAGCTGCTCAAGTAATTGGTATCAGTATTTTAATCTTAAATAAAACTAATTGGATCCGAGAATGGGCCTATGCAGGCTTCTTTATGAATCTCTTTTTTGGAATTGTAGCCCATCTATTAGCTAAAGATGGAAATGGGGCTACTGCCGTTGTTTGCTTAATAATATTATTAGTAAATTATGTAGTTTATAAAAAAATAAAAGAAGTGAAAAAGCAAGTGAAAAAACAGAAATTATATGAGCCTATTTTAAAAAAAGTAGTGTAAAAAGTAAAAGCCGACAAGTTCATTGTCGGCTTTTACTTTTTATAAAAATGTATCAAAACGCTCGAAATGGCAGGTATATCCATTAGGCCTTCTTAATAAATAATCTTGATGTTCTGGTTCTGCTAACCAAAAGGTGGTATAAGGCTCTAAAGTAGTTACGGCATCTCCTTCCCATCGTCCTGATGCATTTACAATAGCAATAACCTCTTCTGCTATGGCTTTCTCTTCCTCATTTTGAATAAATATCGTTGATCTATAACTAGCACCGCGGTCATTTCCTTGTTGGTCTACCGTTGTTGGATTATGTATCCTAAAAAAGTAATCTAAGATTTCTCTAAATGACGTTTCTGCAGGGTCATAGGTAAGTTCTATTCCTTCCGCATGGCTTGTATGATTATGGTAGGTAGGATTTTCATTTTCCCCTCCAATATAACCAACCTCCGTATCTTTTATGCCTGGGCGTACTCTGAACAAATCTTCCATTCCCCAAAAACATCCACCGGCGATATATGCTTTTTTTAATGCACTCATAAATTTAATGTTCTATGTTTTGTATAAATTATTTTTTAACTTCTCTATTTTAGGCGCTATAATTCCACGACAATAAGCAGCCTCCCTATTTTTATTAAAATAGTCTTGATGGTATTCTTCTGCTTTGAAAAAATCAGACAATTCAGATAGTTCTGTACGGACATTTTTAGCCAACTCAATAGCTGTTTCTTGAATTACTTCTAGTGCAATTTCTTTTTGTTCTTTAGAATGATACAACACTATAGAACGATATTGCGAACCATAATCGCCTTTCATATAGGTATCTAAGCTAGGATTATGATTATTCATGAATAATCTAAGAACATCACTATACGTTATACATGCTGTATCAAACCTTACTTGGATTACTTCGGCGTGACCAGTTTTACCCGAGCACACTTCTCTATATGTGGGTATTCCAGGACAATTACCTCCAGCATAACCCGATACTACTTCCATAATATCTGGTATCGCTTTAAAAACGGCCTCTAAACACCAAAAGCAACCACCACCAAATGTAGCTGTTTCTATTTTTGACATGACGCTGTAGTCTTAATTTGCAACAGAGGTATCTAATACCATAGATTCTGAATTCACACAATAGCGTAAACCGCTTGGTTCAGGGCCATCAGGAAATATGTGTCCCAAATGTGAATCGCATGTATTACATAATACTTCAACGCGAACCATTCCAAAAGATGAATCTTTTATATACTTAATGGCATTCTCCTTTATAGGTTGTGTAAAACTAGGCCAACCAGTTCCTGATTCAAATTTAATAGTAGAATCAAAAAGAGGTGTATCACATCCAGCACAATTATACTGCCCTGCCTCGTAACTAGTACAAAGCGCTCCCGTATGTGGTGCTTCTGTTCCTTTTTTACGCATAACTCTATATTGTTCTGGAGTTAATTGTGCTTTCCATTCTTCTTCAGACTTTTCTACCCGCTTATCTGGCTCAGGGTTTCCCTTCGTAGCAAACGAGATAATATCTTTCCATGTTAACATAACAATTTTCCTTTTTTAACTAATTCAATTTTTTGCCTAAATATACTTTAAAAGCTTTAGGCACGAGAACTTTAATACTAGAAAAATTAGTCGAAAAAGAAAGCCAAAACATACACGTTTAGGAGCGCTATAAATTAAAAGGATTATTACTTCAATAATCTATGCAGTGTAACCAATGTTACTGTAGGAAGGTGGTAAACTCATTAATTTTATCTAAAACTAAACAAAATGTCTAAAATTGTTATTTTAGGAGCAGGTATTTCTGGCCATGTAGCAGCTTCACATCTACGAAGAAAGTTGTCTAAAAATCATGAAATTATTGTGGTATCTCCTAACAGTAATTACCAATGGGTTCCCTCTAATATTTGGGTAGGAATTGGCAGAATGAATTCTGACAAGATCCATTTTCCCTTAGCACCTTTATATAAGAAAAAAGGTATTGGCTACAAGCAAGCAAAAGCAATAGCCTTTTTTCCGGAGGGCGATAAAAATGAAGAAAAGCCTTATGTATTATCTGAATATGTAGCAGGGGAAAATAAAGGCCTGCAAGAAAAAATAACCTACGATTATTTAATCAATGCCACTGGTCCTAAATTAAATTTTGAAGCGACTGAAGGTTTAATTCCAGGACAAAATAAAACGTATTCCGTTTGTACTTATGCACATTCAGATCATGCTTGGGAAGGATTAAATAACGTAATTCAAGAAATGAAATCTGGTAAGAAGGTTAAAATTCTAATCGGTACTGGTCATGCAAAATCTACCTGTCAAGGTGCTGCTTTTGAGTATATTTTAAATGTAGAACAAGAATTACGCGAGCATAATGTACGTGATATGGCTGAAGTTACTTGGATTTCTAATGAATATCAATTAGGTGATTTTGGAATGGATGGTATGTTATTAAGTTACGGAAGCATGACCATGAAATCTCATGAAATGGTTGAAATGATTTTTGAAGATCGCGATATAAAATGGATTCTTGGAGCTGGAGTTAACAGGATTGAAGATGGAATTGCACATTACGAAAATTTAGATGGAGAGTATAAATCAGAAGCTTATGATTTCGCCATGTTAATCCCTTCATTTTCTGGTCATGGTTTTAAAGCCTATGATAAATATGAAAACGACATTACAGAAAAACTTTTTAAAGGGTTTATGTTAGTTGATGCCGATTATACACCAAAACCTTACGAAGAATGGTCCGTTAAAGATTGGCCAGAAACCTATCAAAACCCAAGTTATAAAAATATTTTCGCCCCAGGAATTGCCTTTGCTCCTCCACATGCTATTTCTAAACCAAGAATAAGCAAAAACGGTACCGCTATTTCCCCTGCACCACCACGCACTGGAATGCCATCTGGTATAACTGCAAAATTGGTGGCCGACAATATTATAGATTCTATAAAAGGCGGTAAAGAATCCTTAAATCACAAAGGGAGTTTAGGTAATATGGGAGCCGCTTGTATTGCTTCTGCGGGTTATGGTATTACTAAAGGAAGTGGTGTAAGCATCACTACATTTCCAATTGTTCCGGATTATGAAAAATACCCGAAAACACAAGGAAGACAATTAGGAAAAACATTTGGGGAAATTGGTTTAGCTGGACATTGGCTGAAGTTAGCGTTACACTATGCCTTTATTTATAAAGCTAAAATGAGACCATTTTGGTGGTTAATTCCTGAATAGGAATAAAACTTTTTAAAAGTGACTCCTGAATAAAATTAGTATTCAGTATCCGTATTTAGCAAATGAAAAAATAAAATAACATGACACAAAGAATATCGAAATATCAAAAATTTAAAATGATGAACCCTATCATTCAGTTTTTTAAATTTATTTATTTGAGTATAAAAATAATGCTTGTGGTTGCAGGCGGACATGGAGGCACTAGAAAAGTTAACTGATGTAGCGATCCGTTTTTTAGTTGATAACTGCAAAGGCACTTATAAGAAATTATGGGTGCTTTTTTTTAAAAATAAAAGATACTAACTAACTAAAGAACAGCTGAATGACTTAGGTCATTTTTTTTACGACTGTCTTGCTTTGCATTTATAATATTAGCTAAAAAAAGTATTATAAAACTCAATTTAATGGAGATTGAATGGAGCTTTTCTAATTGGTAGGTACATTAACCGAATGTATTTTCATTTAATTCAAACCTAGTTTTACTTCTTAACGCAGCGGCGTTAATTATTGAAAATATTTTAGTTAAAGAAAATATAGAAACAAGGGATTACTTTGAGCTTAGAAGTAAGCGATATGTTTTCAAGAAAATTAAATTTTTAACAGTTAAATAATTAGCATCCTTTAATTAAAAAAAAGGCACTTTTTGTTAAGTAACCTTTGTTACTGACTTCGGTTATTTACTAATGTATTTTTGTCTCAGAAAATTATATAGCATGAAAAAAACAACATACCTACCAATGCTCATTTTATGTTTTGGCTCTCTATTTCTGCACGCACAAGAATTAGTGCCAATTACTAAAACTGAAGTCCAGACTAAAGTGTCTGACCACAATACAGCTATTAAAATTTCAGAAGAAGAATTCACTCAAGCTCAAGCAGATTATAGACAAACCAACGCTGTATTTTTGCCTAACATTACAGCAAGCCATACGGCATTGGCTACCACAAATCCGTTAATGGCTTTTGGATCAAAATTAAATCAGGAAATTTTAACAGCAAATGATTTTAGTCCAGCATTATTAAATGATCCTTCCCAAATTGAAAATTATGCTACAAAATTTGAAATTCAGCAACCATTAATAAATTTCGACGGACTTTATCAACGTAAAGCTGCTAAATCTAAAATGGACGCTATGTCTTTAAAGACAGAACGTACACAAGATTATTTAGTATTTGAAGTTGATAAAGCATACATGCAATTACAATTAGCTTACAAAGCTATGGAGGTTTTAGAAAAAGCCTTAGACGCTGCAAATGCGAATAAAAAATTAGCAGACGATAGTTTTAAACAAGGGTATTTACAACGTGCAGATGTATTGAATGTTGAAGTACGTGTTACCGAAATTCAAAATCAATTACAAACCACTAAGAGTAATGTTCAAAATGCATCTAATTATTTATCATTTTTAATGAATGATAAAACCTATGTAGTATACATACCTGCTGATGAATTGGCCGTTTCCACTTTGACTATTGAAGATAAGACAATTTCTGAAAACCGTTCAGATATTAAAGCGATGCAATTAGCGTCAAATGCTTATGAAGCCATGAATAAAGCAGATAAAATGGCCTTTCTGCCTCGATTAAATGCCTTTGGTAGTTATGAATTATATGACGATCAAATTTTTCAAGGCGATGCCAATGGATACTTGTTTGGTGCACAGTTAAGCTGGGATATTTTTCAAGGGGCGAAACGTTTTGGCAAAGTGCAAAAAAGTAAGTCCGAATTCGAAAAATCTAAATTAGAATACAATCAATATGTTTCACAAAGTAATTTAGAATTAAACAAAGCAAAACGTTCCTTTTTAGATTCTAAAAATAAATTAAAACTGAGTGCATTAGCCATGGAACAATCAGAAGAATCATTGCGTATTAGAACCAATAGATTTAAGGAAGGTTTAGAGAAAACATCAGATTTATTACTAGCCGATACCCAATACGCTCAAAAACAATTGGAATACTACCAAACTATTTTTGAATACAATTACGCACAAGCTTATTTACAATTTTTAACTAAAGAATAATTTTTAAGATGAAAAACATATATACAATACTAACACTTTCTGTAATGCTATTAATAGCGAGTTGTGGTGGTGAAGACAAAAAAACAATTGTCGATAATTCACCAACAATTAGTGTAAAAACAAATCAAGTTGCAGCAAATGCCAATAGTCCTTTTTTATCTACAAGCGGGAAAATACAGGCTGTTAATAGTGCTGATTTAAGTACTAGAATGATGGGATACGTTAATAAAGTACATGTAAATGTTGGGGATAAGGTGCGTAAAGGGCAATTGTTAGTTTCTATTAACAATAGTGATCTACAAGCCAAGAGAGCGCAAGTAAATGCAGGAATTACAGAAGCTACTGCTGCTTTTAATAATGCTCAAAAAGACTACAACCGCTTTAAAAATTTGTTTTCAGAAAATAGTGCTTCTCAAAAAGAGATGGACGATATGACAGCCAATTACGAAATGGCAAAGGCACGTTTAGAAGCTGCCAACCAAATGAAAAATGAAGTAAATGCACAATTTACCTACAGTAATATTACGGCTCCTTTTGAAGGAACTGTAACCAGCAAGAATGTGGAAGCAGGAAATATGGCAAATCCTGGCGCACCATTAATAAGCATAGAAACACCAGGCCATTTTGAAGTGATGGCTATGGTTCCTGAAACTGAAATTTCTGAAATTGAAAAAGGAAGTACTGTCGCCGTATTGGTAAAATCTATCAATAAAACCATAAAAGGAAAAGTTAAAGAAGTAAGTACATCTGCTAAAAACACAGGCGGACAATACCTCGTGAAAATCGCTTTAGATAAAACGGATGCCAACATTTTATCAGGAATGTTTACAACGGTACAATTTCCTGTAGAACGAAAAGCAAAATCGACCATGGTGTTAATCCCAACCGATGTAATTATAACTAACGGACAATTATCTGGGGTGTATACTGTAAGTCAGAGTAACACTGCAATGCTACGATGGTTGCGCTTGGGAAGAACTTTTGGCAATCAAGTGGAAGTATTATCTGGTTTAAATGCAGATGAAGCATACATTGTTTCCGCTGAAGGAAAATTGTTTAATGGAGCCAAAATTTCAATTCAATAATTAATAAGTTGCGTTAAGGATAGCAGTGGAAATCCTTTTTACGTCAGTTCGAGTGAATTTGCTTAAACAAATTTGTAGCGAGAACAAGTAAAAAGATTGCAACGGATAGCCTGTTAAAACGCCCAAAATATAAAATAAAATGAAAGAAGGAATCGCAGGTAAAATTGCCAAAGTCTTTATGCAATCAAAGCTTACAGTGCTTTTGATGATTGTATTTATGGTAGTTGGTGTGTATAGTTCGTTTTTAATTCCACGTGAAGAAGAGCCACAAATTGATGTACCTATGGCAGACATTTTTGTGGGCTATCCGGGTGCGAGCCCTACAGAGGTAGAATCACGTGTAATTAAGCCATTAGAACAGCTAATTTCTAACATTAAAGGGGTAGAATATGTGTATTCAACTTCCATGAAAGAGCAAGGAATGGTGATTGTTCAGTTTTATGTGGGTGAAGATATTGAGCGCTCCTTTGTAAAACTGTACAATGAAATTAACAAACATATGGACGAGATGCCAGCTGGTGTGACGTTTCCGTTAGTAAAAACCAGAGCCATTGATGATGTGCCCATGTTAGGATTAACCTTATGGAGTGAAAATTATGACGATTACCAGTTAAACCAAATGGGGCAAGAATTGGAAGCCGAAATCAAGAAGATAAATGATGTAGCAGTCACACATAAAATTGGCGGCAGAAACCGTCAATTACGGGTGGTTTTAGATAAAGAAAAATTAGCTGCAAGTGGTTTAGATTTCTTGTCGGTTTCTGAAATGATTAAAGCCAATAACAGTCAATTGCGTGCTGGGAGTTTTGATAAAAATGACACTGAGTATCTGGTGAATACAGGTGCTTTTTTAGCCTCGGTTACTGATGTTGAAAATCTAGTAGTTGGTGTGCAACAAAACCAACCTATTTATTTAAAGCAAGTCGCTAAAATTATTGATGGCCCGGAAGTACCACAAAACTATGTGAGTTTGGGTTACGGAAAAGGAAGTGCACAATCGGCTGATTATACGTCGGAATATCCTGCAGTAACTATTTCGGTTGCAAAACGTAAAGGAGCAGATGCTATGAAAATTGCTGATGTGATTATTGATAAAGTAGATCATTTACGTAGTACTCTAATTCCCGATGATGTACATGTGGAAATCACAAGAAATTATGGTGAAACAGCGTCGCATAAAGTATCGGAATTACTGTGGCACCTTATTGGTTCTATCTTTGCCGTGACACTTGTAGTAATGCTAGCCATGGGATGGCGTGGTGGATTGGTGGTGTTTTTATCAGTTCCAATTACGTTTGCCTTAACGTTGTTGAGTTATTATATGATGGATTACACGCTAAACCGAATTACCCTATTTGCGTTAGTTTTTGTCACAGGAATTGTGGTGGATGACTCCATTATTATTGCAGAAAATATGCACCGACATTTTAAGATGAAACGCTTACCGTTTAAAGATGCTGCTTTGTATGCCATTAATGAAGTTGGAAACCCAACCATTTTAGCAACATTTACAGTTATAGCATCTGTTTTACCTATGGCTTTTGTCTCTGGATTAATGGGTCCTTATATGGCACCAATGCCAATAGGAGCGTCTATTGCTATGATTTTGTCCTTATTTGTAGCCTTAACCATTACACCTTATTTAGGATATATTTTTTTAAGAGAAAAGGATAAGAAGGGCGCAGAAGAGAAACCAGAAAAAGCAGTTGAAGAAACATTTATTTACAAGGTTTACAACAAGTTTGAACGTCCCTTATTAGAAAGTAAGAACAAACGTTGGTTATTTTTGGGATTAACGTTTATGGTCTTAATGGCTACAATGGTCTTGTTTTTTACAAAATCGGTGGCAGTGAAAATGTTACCGTTTGATAACAAAAATGAGTTTCAGGTGGTTATTGATATGCCTGAAGGTACCACACTAGAACGAACAGGAGTTGTCGCTCAAGAAGTGTCGCAATATTTAGCCACTCGACCAGAAGTAGTTAATTATCAAAATTACGTGGGTACCTCTGCTCCCATTACGTTTAACGGTTTGGTACGTCATTACGATTTACGAGGAGGAAGTAATATGGCCGATATTCAAGTGAATTTAATTGATAAAGAGGAACGTGCTATTCAAAGTCATGGTATAGCCACATTAATGCGTCCTGATATTCAGAAAATTGCAGCAAAGTATAACGCGAATATTAAATTAGTAGAAGTTCCGCCAGGACCTCCAGTATTGTCAACGATTGTTGCAGAAGTATATGGACCTGATTATAACGAGCAAATTAAAATCGCCAATAGCGTTCAAGAGATCTTAAAAAAAACCGATGATGTGGTAGATATTGATTGGATGGTGGAAGCCGATCAAACTGAATATCAATTTGATATCAACAAAGAGAAAGCCATGTTGTATGGCGTAGCACCACAACAAATTGCGTATACCATGAATATGGCATTATCAAACAGAGCCATTACTAATTTATATGATGAAGATGCTGTAAACCAAGTTGGATTGATATTGTCTTTAGATGAAAAAGAGAAATCTACTATTACTGATATTTCACAATTAAAAGTGAAGTCAAAACAAGGTAATATGGTACCTATTGCAGATTTGGTAACCATTACCGAAACGATAGCTGCAAAAAGTATTTATCGTAAAAACCAAAAACGTGTAGTTTACGTGATGGCCGATATGGCTGGAGAATTAGAAAGTCCAGCATATGCTATTCTTGGAATGGAAGAAAAGTTGAAAGAAATTCCATTGCCAAATGGTTACGAGCTTAACGAAATGTATTTAGGTCAGCCAGATTATGAAGATAATTATACCGTAAAATGGGATGGAGAATGGCAAATAACCTTAGAAGTATTTAGAGATTTAGGTATTGCTTTTTTAGGTGCAATTATTCTAATCTATATATTAATAGTTGGATGGTTCCAAAATTTTAAAGCACCAATCGTCATGATGGTTGCCATACCATTATCATTAATAGGAATTATACTAGGACACTGGATTATGGGAGCATTCTTTACAGCAACTTCTTTTATTGGTATGATTGCTTTAGCTGGCATCATGGTTCGAAACTCGGTATTATTGATTGACTTCATCAATCTAAGAACAGCAGAAGGTGTGCCACTAAAACAAGCGTGTATTGAAGCGGGAGCTGTACGTACAACGCCAATTTTATTAACCGCAGGAACGGTTGTTATTGGAGCATTTGTGATCTTATTTGATCCAATTTTCCAAGGATTAGCCATCTCGTTAATGGGCGGAACTATTGTGTCTACAGTGTTAACCTTGTTGGTTGTGCCACTTGTATATTATATGATAGAGAAGAAAAATTACAAATAATTAAAATGAATCAAAATGTTAAATACATATTTTAGAGTGATTGTCGGTGTTATGGTACTATTAAGTGTTGTACTTTCTGTTTATGTTAGTCCAAACTGGATGTGGTTTACTGTATTTATTGGCGTAAATTTAATACAGTCTGCCTTTACCAAATGGTGTCTTTTAGAAACCATTTTGAAGAAGTTAGGTATAAAAAATAATGGAAGTTCTTGTGCTTCTTGCTAAGCGCAACTCCTGAAAAATTAAAAAGCTCGATAGTACGCTATACTATCGAGCTTTTCTAGTTAGCCTCCTATTAAACTGAAGGCTCCTTTTACCAGAAATTGAGCATCATTAGCAAACTGTTTGCTATTAATGATCGAAGTATTTTCACGATAACTATCTTTGGTTTTTACTTCCTTTTGCAAAAAATAATAGACTCCGTTTTCTTTCTTATCCAAAACCAATACATACTTTAAGTCATCAGCAGAAACAATAGCTTCTGAAGGCAAAGCCTGTTGCTTTTCTGAACTTGTACTTATTTTGGCATCTACGAACATTCCTGCAATAAAATTGTATTCCGTTTCATTTTCAATATGACCATGAATTTTAATTGTTCTATTTTCATCAATAGTATTTCCCATAAGATAAACTTCACCAGAATACACTTGATCTGATGCTTCTGGAATTTTAAAGGTTATTTCTTGTCCTTTTTTAATAGTTAATATATCTTTTTCAAATACAGAGAGTTCTAAATGAATATGATCGTTATTAATGATTTCTAAAATAGGACTGGCAGGTGAAACATAGGTACCCATAGAAACAAAGGTTTTAGATATTGTTCCTGTGATTGGTGCATGAATACTAACCACGGAGGTGAATATTCCTTTAGCAGCCTTAGAGCTACTTATGTGAAGCATTTCTAATTGTTTCTTTACCCCATGCTGGCGCGCAAGACTTGTTTTATAATCACTTTCGGCTTTTAAAAAGCTCTTTTGCGACGTAATTTTTTCTTCCATCATTGTTTGCTGCCGATCATATTCCGACTTCAAATAAACCAACTGTTCATTCAGTTCCATATATTCTTGTTGGAGCGTAACAAATGCTGGATTCTCAAGGGTTACCAATACTTGTCCTTTTTTTACGGTATCACCAATTAACAAAGGAGTCGATTTTATGTATCCCCCCATTATAGCACTTACACGTGCTTTATTCTCTGGAGGAACATCAATTAAACCCGTAGCATTTACCACCTTAGGAAAATCTCCTTCGTTAAAGCCTCTTAATGCATAGTTATTCTTTTCAAATTGATCTGCCGTAATTTCTATATAGTTAGAAGTTAAATTTGTTATTGCCGTCCCCTTCTCTGCTTCTTTACAGCTAAAGATTAAAATAACAACAACTAGGATACTTATATAAGTGATGTTTTTCATGATAATTAAAGTGTTAAATAATTAATAGCAACAAGTGTTTGATTGTAATCTTGCAGTTTATCTAAGTAAGCTAGCTGTATTTCATAGGCGCTCTCAAGACTCTGTAGATATTGATAAAAATCAATTTCTCCATTTTTATAATTACCCAGTGCTGTTTTTAATATTTCATTAGAGAGTTGTTTTCCTTCTGTTTCGTAATAGGTAAGTGCTTCTGTATGTTGCGCTAGCTTATTTAAGAGCACTTTTTTCCTTAGATTCAAGTCAACCTTGTATTGATCCAATTCATTTACCGAAGCCGATTCTGCATATTTAGATGCTTTGATCCTGGCATTTTTCCCTCCAAAAAAAATAGGTATTTTAAGTCCCAATTGATAGCCATATAAATTGGTATTTAAACTTTCATTAGTTCCTTGAAAATAATTAAGACTGATATCTGGAAGTAGCTGTTGTTTTTCCAGGCGTTTCTCTGCTTTGAACAATGCCTCCTTATTTTGATATAAGCTAACTTCAGGGCTTACCATAGGTTCTGTTAGTTGTAAATTTGCCTTGAAATGGAGTGCTGGTGCTATCCATAAAGAATCTTTAATTTGTACAATAGCTTTTATATGTAAATAAGTTTCTCTAACCTTTTTTTGAGCTGCAGCATATTCTAAACTAATTTGTTTTTCTTTAGATAAGGCTGTTATCTTTTCTAGATAATTAGTTTCCCCTAGCTCAAAACGCCTATTGGCCATGCTAGAAAAATTGGTATATAAACTATCTAGGCTATTATACAGCTTTTCTTTTTCTATTGCTATTTGGTAATTATAATAGGCAGAAGTTAGGTTTCGTATAATTGCTTTTTTCTGAATTTCAAACGTATTTTCAGCGAGAGCGTATCTTGCTTTATTTACTTTCTTTTGAGAAAAATACACCGTTGGAAAACGGAAATCTTGCTGCACTCCATATACTTTTAGGGGCTCATTATTACTTGCTAAATTGTTTTCATCAAACTCATAGTAGACTTGGGTCTTATCAAAATCAAAAGCACTGCGAACCAGTTTTTCTGATTGTAAAAGTTGATTATTTTTAGCCTTCAAAGAAGCATTATTTTCAATGGCTATAGAAATTAGGTCTTCTAAATATAACGGCTTTCCTTGCGCCATTCCCTGCCCTATTACCAATACACCTAAAGCAACAAGGGTAAGACTACTTTTATTTTTAATTTTCATCGGCTTAATTTTATTTAAGATTGCGTAAAGCACGGGTAAGACTACAAGCGTTAAAAGCGTTGCCGTAAATAATCCTCCGATTACCACCGTGGCCAAGGGTCTTTGTACTTCTGCTCCTGCATTGGTAGAAATGGCCATGGGTAAAAAACCTAATGCAGCGGCAGAAGCAGTTAATAAAACAGCTCGTAATCTATCTTTGGCCCCATGTTTAATTAATTCTTCAATTGTTTCAAAACCTTTCGCTTTTAACTCTTTAAAATGTTCGATTAAGACGATTCCATTTAAAACGGCAATCCCGAAAAGGGCAATAAAACCTACCCCTGCAGAAATACTAAATGGCAAATCTCTAATCCATAAGAACAAGATGCCGCCAACAGCGGCTAATGGGATTGCAGAATAAATCATTAATGCCTCTTTTACCGATTTGAAGGCAAAAAACAATAGTATAAAAATAAGCACCAACGCTATCGGTACTGCCAATAGCAAGCGAGATTTAGCACTTTGCAAGTTTTCAAACTGACCTCCGTATGAAATGGTATAGCCTACCGGTAGCTCTACATGTTTTGTTATTAATTGCTGAACATCATCAACCACAGATTGTAGGTCTCTATTCCGTACATTTACACCTACAACGATACGTCTTCGCGTATTATCTCGCGATATTTTAGCTGCACCTTTCTCATAGGTAATGGATGCTAATTCTCTCAGGGGAATCTTACCGCCATTAGGAAGGTCTACAAATAAATTTTGAAGATTATCTATATCTTTTCGCTTAGAGGTATCCAAACGAACCACTAAATCAAATCGTTTTTCACCTTCAAAAATATTGCCTGCAGTTTTCCCGGCAAAAGCCATTGCTACCAGATCATTTAATTCTTGAATGTTTAATCCGTAACGCGCCACTTTACTCCGATCATATTTGATACTCATTTCTGGCAAACCTTCTACTTTCTCAATAGAAATATCTGCAGCACCCTTAACTTTTGCAATTAGATCGCCAATTTCTTTTCCTTTTTTGGCCAAAACCGCTAAATCGTCACCGAAAATTTTAATGGCAATATCGGCACGTACTCCTGTAATTAATTCATTGAAACGCATTTCAATAGGCTGAGTAAATTCAACCTCCATTCCAGGAATCACCGCTAAAGCTTCTTTAAATTTATCTGCTAATTCATCTTTAGTAGTGGCCGAAGTCCATTCTCCTTTTGGTTTTAATATAATAATTACATCGCTCTCTTCCATAGACATAGGATCCGTAGGTACTTCTGCAGCACCAATTCTAGTCACCGCTTGCTCTACTTCTGGAAAGTTTGTCAGCAATATATCTTCTATTTGAGTCGTAATTTCAATGGTTTTACTCAGAGAGGTTCCTGTTTTAAGTACAGGCTGAATAACAAAATCGCCTTCATCTAAAGTAGGAACAAACTCCCCACCCATTTGCGTAAATAAATAAACGGAAAAAGCTAACAGGAAACCTGCAATAGCCAATACTACTTTTTTACTATTTAGTGCCCATCCCAAAATAGGGTCATATTTAGCAACCAGCCAATTTATCAAACGCGTAGAGATAGTTCTTCTTTCCGTCTTTTTTTGAGGTTTTAAAAATAAAGAGGCAGCGACTGGCACGTAAGTGAAGCACAATAGCATGGCGCCAATAAGAGCAAAACTAAAAGTAAGTGCCATTGGTATAAACATTTTACCTTCTACCCCACTTAACGAGAGTATTGGAATAAATACAATTAATATAATGAGCTGGCCAAATACTGCAGAATTCATCATTTTTGATGCTCCGTTTTGAGCAATTTGGTCTTTTAACTGTTGTTGCTCTTCTTTAGGTAAGGCCATTATTTCTGTACTGGTGGCACTTATTTTAAAAGCAATGAACTCTACAATAATAACCGCTCCGTCTATAATAATCCCAAAATCTATAGCTCCCAAACTCATTAAATTTGCATCTACTCCAAAAATGTACATCAAGGATAGTGCAAAGAGCAAACAAAGCGGAATTACGGAAGCTACCACCAAACCTGATCTAAAATTGCCGAGCAACAGTACCACAACAAATATTACAATAAGACAGCCTAATACTAGATTCTCTGTTACGGTAAAGGTTGTTTTAGCAATAAGATCACTGCGGTCTAAAAAAGCATTGATGTATACCCCTTCTGGAAGCGACTTGCTAATTTCTTCTACCCGAAACTTCACGGCATCTATAACCTTTTTTGAGTTTGCATCTTTAAGCATCATCACTTGACCTAAGACTTTTTCGCCTTCGCCATTGGCCGTAATTGCTCCAAACCTATTGGCACTACCAAAACCAACTTTAGCTACGTCCTTGATGTAAATTGGTAGTCCGTTTAGATTCTTTACTACCACATTTTCAATATCATTTAAAGATGTAATTAAACCTTCGCCACGAATAAAATAAGCCTGATTCATCTTCTCAATATAACCGCCACCGGAAACACTATTATTAGCTTCTAAGGCTCTAAAAACATCATGTGCACTGATGTTCATGGCATAGAGTTTCTCGGTATCTATCGCTACTTCATACTGCTTCAAAAATCCTCCCCAAGTATTTACTTCTACCACACCCGGAATTCCTGAAAGCTGTCTTTTTACAATCCAGTCTTGAATAGTCCTCAAATCTTGAGTGGTATATTTGTTTTTAAAGGCTGGTTTTACATCTAAAATGTATTGATAAATTTCCCCTAAGCCTGTGGTAATAGGTCCCATTTCTGGCGATCCAAAACCCTCTGGGATTTTTTCAGAAGCCGATTTAATTTTTTCAGCAATTAACTGCCTAGGCAAAAAAGTTCCCATATCATCATTAAAAACAATGGTCACTACGGATAGTCCAAACTTAGAAACCGATCTAATTTCTTCTACCCCAGGTAAATTTGCCATCTCTAGCTCTACCGGATAGGTTATAAACTGTTCCATGTCTTGTGTAGAAAGGTTTTTAGACGTGGTGATTACTTGTACTTGATTATTGGTAACATCCGGAACTGCTCCAATAGGTATTTGAGATAAGGAATACAATCCAAACCCAACGATAAAAAGTGTAAATAAGAGAATTAAAAACTTATTCTTAATACTAAAATGAATAATATTTGATAACATTCTTTCCTATATAAATAATTAGAACTATTCCAAATCAAAGCAATGAAATGGAATTTATTTTGATCTAAAACTATTTATGAAATACGGGGTGGCTGAAATAAGCCCAAAGAATGTAAAGAAGAACTAGGTTCTTGGTAATGGAAATTTGATATCGTGTGCTGAACGAATTCTATTTTATTGAAGTCCGCCTTATACGCTGGACTTACAATAGCAATAACAGTAGAAATATGAGAATGATTTTGAAAAGGTAATTTTTCATGATCTTCCTTTTCTTCTTGGTGTTCTTTTTGATGCTCCGCTTTAGATTCTCCGTAATGCTTAGCAACAAACGCTATAATATCATCTCCGTATTCTTCACTATGAAACGAAGCATGTTCTATCAACTGATTTAATTTAACTAGATCAGTGAAACAAATTCCTAAACTTTGCATGAAAATTAGGAATGAAAATGATATGGAAACCAATTTCAACATATAAACAAATATACAATTTTGAAACCTCGAATCGTGTAAGCTGCTTTAATTCAGAAACAATCAAAATAACCTAATTTTGATATTTTGTTTAATATTTTAAAAGAATAGTTAAACATTTTGTAACTTTACATTGCAATACTGTTATTAACTCTAATACATCTATTTACCATGTTCGGACTTTTTAAGAAAAAATCGGAGAAAGATAAGCTTTATGAAACCTATCAGAATTTGCTTCAAGAAGCACATAAGCTCTCTACCTCGAATAGAAAATTGAGTGATCAAAAGACTTATGAAGCAGAAGAAGTCATGAAGAAGATAGAACAGTTAAGCAAAAAAATGGAATACCATGAATTCAAAAAAGCCAGATAATGTGGTTTTCAACACCGATACTCAGAAGTATGATGCTGCATTAAAGCCCTATAGTACCAATTTAGGCGCTCCTGCGATACAACCTATGGATACTATTGCATGGAAAAATAGATCTATTAACAAGGTTAACCATAAAATTCAAACTAGGTATCAAGAATTAAAAGAAGCGTATGATAAGATGATGGCTGAATTTGAGCATAATAATTTGATTTATAATGCCAAATTCTCTTTTGAGCCTATTATAGGAGAAATATACCATCTGTATTCCAAACAAGACGGTACTAATTTTTTATCCATAATAGCGCCTGAGGAATGCAACTTTAAGTCTTTGGGTAGTTTTTATTTAAATGCGGATCAAATTTGGGAGAAACTTTAATTATGAAAGACACTTTAGAATTTACAGAACGAGAATTAGACCGGATTATAGAGATGGCATGGGAAGACCGTACGCCATTTGAAGCCATTGAATTCCAATTTAAGATTCCTGAAAAAGACGTCATAAGACTGATGCGCTCCAACCTCAAGGAAAGTAGTTTTAAAAGATGGCGAAAAAGGGTAAACAGTGGTGTTAGTCAGAAGCATTTAAAAAAAAGAAATCCGGAAATTAATAGGTTCAAATGCTCTAGACAACGCGCTATTTCTGGTAATAAAATTAGCAAACGATAAATGAGTATTTCCCCTAATTTTTTAAACCCCGAATTTCCGACGGATATGGATGCTATTCAAAAACGAATAGCACAAATAGAGCCGAGGAAATACGCCAGTTCTAGAAATTATATTGATGGTAGCGTATCTTATCTATCGCCCTATATATCTAGGGGTGTAATTTCCACAAAACAAGTATACCAATCACTTTTAGAACGAGGATTTACAACTTCTAATGCTGAAAAATTTATTCAAGAATTAGCGTGGCGTGATTACTGGCAGCAAGTTTGGATTCATAAAGGGAATGCTATAGATTCAGATTTAAAACATCCACAACCAAATGCTGAGAATCATGAAATACCTTGGGTTATTAATGAGGGTACTACTGGAATAATAGCAATAGATAAAGCAATTAGCCTGCTTTACAAAACGGGTTATATGCACAATCATTTGCGAATGTATGTGGCCAGTATGGCATGCAATGTAGCTAATAGTCACTGGAAAGTTCCTGCACAATGGATGTATTATCACCTTTTAGATGCAGATTGGGCAAGTAATGCTTTGAGCTGGCAATGGGTAGCTGGAGCCAATAGCAATAAAAAATATTATGCAAATCAAGAAAATATCAACAGATACTGTCATACGCAACAGACAAATACTTTCTTAGATATAGCTTATGAAGATTTTGAAAGTCTGCCTATTCCCGATGCTTTAATAGACACCAAAAACTTCAACTTAGAAACAATACTTCCCGATGCTGAAGTTTTAACTCTAGATGCTGATCTACCCATACATATCTATAATTTCTACAATTTAGATCCTAATTGGAGAAAAAATGAACCTGCAAATAAGGTTCTAATTTTAGAACCATCCCATTTTAAAAAATACCCAGTGTCCGAAAAAAGTATACAATTTGCTTTGGAACTCGCCAAAAACATACCGAACATTCAGCTTTTTGTTGGAGAGTTTCAAGAGCTAAGTGCTCTATACCCTAAAACCCAATGTTATTACAAAGAGCATCCTTCCAATAGCCACTACGTAGGAATAGAAGATTCTAGAGATTGGATGTTTCCTGTTAATGGATATTACCCTTCCTTTTTTGCGTTTTGGAAAAAATGCAAAAAAGAAATTAAAAACAACATGATACATGAAGCTTAATAATACTGACCTTAACAACTTAGACCGTATCAACCGTATTAAAATAATTAATGCCGTTTCTGGTATAAAACCTGGTAACTTAATAGGAACTATTGATAACGAAGGGAGTACAAACCTCGCCATCTTTAGTTCCGTAGTACATCTAGGTAGTGATCCTGCTTTATTAGGCTTTATTTTAAGACCTACCGGTGAAGTACCACGGAACACGTATGATAATATCTTAGCGAATAAATCATATACCATTAATCATATTCATCCAGAATTCACAAAGAATGCGCATTATACCTCAGCAAAATTTGATGCTTCTGTATCTGAATTTGATCGCTGCGGACTCACAGAAGAATATATAGATACGTGTAAGGCTCCTTTTGTGAGAGAGAGCCGTTTAAAAATGGGAATGCAATTTATTGAGGCTTTACCGATAAAGCAAAATAATACGCTATTCGTCATTGGTGAAATTACGAGTTTAATTCTACCTGATACTTCTTTTGAAAGTAAAGAGGACATCAATTTAGAAGAAATTAATAGTGTAGGAATCTCTGGACTCAATAGCTACTACACTGTCACCAAAATGGCCGAATATCCATATGCACGTGCTAGTGAAGCACCTAAATTTTAAATGAAAAAACAACACTTACCTCAAAAGCTATGTTTGGTTTGTAATAAGCCATTTACATGGCGAAAAAAGTGGGAGAAAGAATGGAACAATGTAAAATACTGTTCTGAACGATGTAGAAGAAATAAAAACTAATGATGAAAGATGCTACCCTAATATTTCCACACCAATTATTTGAGAATTCTCCAATTTTAGAACTTGATGCTCCCATATATTTAATTGAAGAATTTTTGTTTTTCAAACAATATAAATTTCATAAACAAAAAATTGCTTTTCATAGGGCGAGCATGAAATTCTATGAATCTTACTTACAGTCAAAAAATCATGAAGTCATTTATATTGAAGCTATTGACAATTTATCGAACATCAACAGCCTAATCAAACAGCTGAGCAAAGAAGGTGTACATCACTTAAATTTTATGGAAGTTTCTGATTATTGGTTACGCCAAAGAATTGAAGAAACCAGCAAAAAACAGCACATTACTTTAACAGCATTTGACTCTCCCCTATTTATAAATAATAAAGAAGACTTAAATCATTTTTTTAAGAAAGATAAAAAAAGCTTTCATCAAACAACGTTTTACAAGCAGGAACGAAAAAGGTTAGGCATTCTAATGGATAAGAATGATGAGCCGATGGGTGGTAAATGGACTTATGATACTGAGAATAGGAAAAAATATCCTGCAAAAAAAACACCTCCTGCGATACATTTTCCTGAGGTCACAAGCTATCATAAAGAAGCAAAAGCATACGTGGACACACATTTTTCTAATCATTATGGGGAACTTACTAAGGAAGTGTATTACCCCATAGATTTTGAAGCCTCTAAGGTTTGGTTTGATCAATTTCTAGAGCAACGTTTTTCAGAATTCGGAATTTACGAAGATGCTATTGTTGGTGAGAATTCCATATTGAATCACAGTGTGTTAACTCCCATGTTAAATGTTGGCTTATTAACACCTCACCTCATCATTGACACTACCATAGCCTATGCTGAAAAGCATGATATCCCAATCAACTCATTAGAGGGCTTTGTGCGTCAGATTATTGGGTGGAGAGAGTTTATGCGCGGTATGTATGAACTGAAAGGGGTACACCAACGCACCCGTAATTTCTGGGGGTTTACCCGTAAGATTCCAAAGTCATTTTATACAGGTACTACCGGGATTGTACCGATTGATACAACTATTAAAAAAATACTAAAGACTGGGTATTGCCACCATATAGAACGCCTAATGGTACTGGGTAACCTTATGCTCTTGTGTGAGTTTGATCCCGAAGAAGTCTATAAATGGTTTATGGAATTGTTTATAGATTCTTATGATTGGGTGATGGTGCCTAATGTATATGGCATGAGCCAATTTGCAGATGGAGGATCTTTTGCGACCAAGCCTTATATTAGTGGTAGTAATTACGTGATGAAAATGAGTAATTACGGTAAAGGAGATTGGCAACAATCCTGGGATGGACTTTTTTGGCGATTTATGCATGAACATCGCGATTATTTCAAAGAAAATCCAAGGTTGAAAATGTTACTCTCTACTTTTGACCGAATGGATGATACCAAAAAAGAAGCACATCTAAAGAACGCCGTTACCTTCTTAGTACGTTTAAAGTAAAGAATACATAAAAAAACCGCCAATTTCTTGGCGGTTTTTATAGTTATGCATGGTATTATTATTTCTTAATAATTTGCTCCGTACTTTTTAAATTCCCATTTACATAAGTTTTTAGAAAGTAATAACCACTGCGTAAATACCATAATGGCAATACAGATTTGTTAGTTCCTGGTCTTAACTTATCATACGACTTATAGACTACCCTACCATAGTAATCATATACAATATAAGTGGCATATCCTTTTTCGGTACTCTCTTGCTGAACAATAGCATAAGAAGTAAACGGATTCGGATAAATCTTTAAAGCCATATCTCCACCAGGGTTCTCTGTTGGAGGTGTACAAGAACCTAATGTATATCCTTTTCTCTTCAATATTTCTACAGCTCTTGCAGAAACACATATCGTTCTTCCATTTTTACACATACTAACTTTTGGTCTTCTGTAGTTATTACCACAAGAAACATCCGCTGCTTCTACCGAAATCTCACCGCTTACCGAACATCCATTAACATCTGTAATTGTTACGGTATATAATGTAGTTTCGTTAGGACAAACAGTAATAGACTCCGTATCTTCTCCAGAGCTCCAAGAATATGTATAAGGAGCTACACCACCCCATGTACTTGTTACACCGATAGTTGCACAAGCTTCAGCCTCATAGCCATAAAATACTTTTGCTGTATCGGTTACTGTAAACTCAATAGGTTCAAATGTCTCTATATAAATGGAGTCTTGTACGGTAGTACCAGTAGCATCGGTAACTATAACAGAATAAGAACCACTGCTTAAATCTGTAGCAGTAGCTGTTGCTTGTCCGTCATTCCAAGCATAGGCATAAGGAGCTACACCACCACTAACCTGCACTGTTGCGGTAGCTGCTTCTCCTGAACAATTTATTTCTGAACTAACCACCTCTGTAATCTGTAATTCTTCTAATATAAAACGGGCTGAAACCGGGAAGTGATCAGAAACAGTTGTGGTATAATCTGTATCATAAAACTCATATCCTACACTAACAGATCCATCGATATAGCTTGCTGATAATTCATCAGAGACCGTAATATGATCTATCATGTTTTCTCTGAACACATACGAGCGATAATCTCCTTCACTCAATACCTTCGTAAGAATACTATAATTTACAGTATCTTGAACATAAGCATTAAAAGTACTTACAGTAGAGCTAACCTCATCTGCTACGGTGAAATCTACATCATCATTATAATCTCCTAAGACAATAAGGTTTGCGTCTGCAAATTGGGCATCTAAAGTATCTTTTAATACCTCCACATCATACTTACGCATATCATACCGCGATTGTGGTCCGGAACTACTGTTTGCTCTAGCGTGTAACGCTACTATATCAAAACGCTTTGTAACGCCCGCTAAGGTTACATCTGCCGTCATTAAGAAAGGCAAACGTCCACTAGCATAGAAACGCGTTTTATCGGTATCTGGATAGTCAGATAAAGCAGTATCGTCTCCTCCATTGTAATAAGGATGAATGCTGGCTAATAAAGGCTTTGTTGCCACTACAGAAACGGTAGCGGTATTATAGATAAATCCAACTTTTTGCTGTGTACCAGTAGCATCATTAGGATAGGATACTGCTTCAGAAAGCACATAATCATATCCATTCATTTCACTAACCATTTGTCCAAATAAAACATCATCAGATATTTCTTCTACCGCATACACATCAGCATCCATTTTTCTTAGAATGGTTAAGACACTGTCTTTTTGAATCGCGTCTGAAAGAGGATTACCCACGGCTGGTGAATTTGTTTCATCACCAAACCATTCAATATTCCATGCTACAACATCAAAAGTTTTATCTTTACCTACAGCTACACCATTGTCTAATGGAACATAAGCCGTTGCACAAGGCATGTCTGCTTTGGCACGCGGTAGTAACTGATATGATTCGAAAAAACGACCTACAACTCCTGTTATTTCTGAACATGAAGCGGGTTGTCCTAAACCTACTATAGCCTCTACATCATTATCTATGCGTACATCTCCTAAACCACTTGCGTCTGACAAGGTGTAATTAGAATTTCCGAATAAAATATCTCCTGCTTTAGGAAAAGATGGATTTAAAATGGTTACTAATTCCGCTGGGTGATTTCCTAATTCTGCTAAAGTGATTACTTGTGGTGTAATAGCAACATTTGGAGTTCCATTATGTTCTACTTGTGTTACAGTACTAATTTGAACTTGATCATTAAAAGCACTACGGGTACCGGTAAGGGTGATAGAATCTCCAATCATAAAATTGCCTGCTCCATGTACGGAAGTATCAAAAATTGCAATGGCTGCGGTAGCATCTTGGATATAAGCAGAACCTGCTAATTGATCGGATACCGTTAAAACACCACTCACCGTTACGACATCACCTTCAGCGGTATTACGAGCGGCCAAAATTGATATGGTTGCAGGTGCCGGAATTATGGCTCCGTTCGCTGTTCCTGGAGAAGGTATTGCTGTGGTATAGGCTGATGTGTTTCTTACTCCACCAGCACCATTAGGCATTCTTTGCATAGACTGACTGTCTTTATCTCCCAATGCAGCTTCATTCACTTGAGCTTCTCCTGAATTTAAAAGCACTAATAGACCTTCATCATCACCATCATCTGTACCATATACCAGCGCATCTAACAAAGCATCATTCACAAGAACCGGTGTACCACTTGGAAAATCGGCTACAGTACCAGCGTATAAAGCAACTGCATCTGCGCCATTTTGAATACCGTTTGTGCTGAACGCTTCTAATGATACATTTGCTACAGATGGGCTACCTATTACGAAATATCCATTTTCATTCGTCGTATAGCCCGTTAGGTCTATAGCATTATAGCTTAAATCATTACTACCATTGTATAGCACAAGGACCAAGCCGTCTAAGGATGAATTTCCGGTACCACCATCATAGAGCTCTATAAATTCTAAAGCGTCTGTTCCTATATTATCTACATCTACTTCATTGATTACTATTTGAGCCGGTCCAGAAATGGTATAACTAGCTACTGGAAAAGGAGTTCCTGCTGTTGCATTTGTCGTTTCTGTATCTAATGCATTTGGCCCACTAAAAGTCCAGTTACTACTCACAAATGTAGCACCATCTGGTCCTGTATTTTCATTTCTATACGCCCAACCATCTGTAAACTCCCAAGTTTGTCCAGAACCATCTACATCAATAGCTCCAAAAACATCAATCACCAAACCATTTTGAAATAACTCTACCGCATCATCTCCATTAATGGCCATAGCACCATCCGTAAATGTTGGATTAAAACCAAAAAAAGCATTGAATTCTACCTCTTCTGTAGCTACATATATAAATTCTCCTTTAGCTACTGCTACTGCTGGAAATGTAAATTCTTCTCCATCACTACCACCACCATTATTTGCAGAACCAAGGCTGTAACTACTTAAATCAGCAATGTCTGCCGTGGCATAAAGTTCTACACCCTTAGGGATTCCGCCAGTAAGAGGACCATCATAAACACCTGTTATCAATATGGCACCCGTTGGCGATGTTCCGCCTCCACTAGTGGTTACTGATAAAATTTCTGAAAGTGCTGAGCTATTACCCGCAGCGTCAATAGCTACCACCGTAAAAGAATATACAGTCGCTGCACTTAATCCTTCTACAGAAAATGTAGTTGCCGCTGTAGTACCTACCAAAGTTGTTCCTTCAAAAATCTGATATTCAAGTACACCAACATTATCTGTTGCTGCAGTCCAAGACAACTCCACCATTGTAGCTTCAATAGTCGTGGTAGCTACTTGCGCAGGGATTGTTGGCGCTTCAGTATCTGTTGTACCATCTCCTCCTCCATTAGAAGTACCCGGAGTAGGTACATTCATTACAAATAAATTAGTATTCCTCGCGCCACCTTGCCCATTAGGACTACGTTGCATAGAATTTACTGTACCGTTACCACCTTCGTTTTCGTCTACTTGGGCTTGGCCTGAATTTAATAAAGCTATTAATTCTACATCATCACCATCACTGGTTCCATATACTACAGCATCTACTAACGTTTCATCTAGAACAAGCGCCGTTCCGGAAGAAAAAATATCGGCATCTGCCATATAAAGTGCTACCGCATCTGCTCCGTTTTGTATGCCATTGGTCGTAAAAGCCGCTAAATCAACATTAGCAACATTCGCACTTCCGATAACAAAATATCCATTCTCATCGGTAGCATACCCTGATAAATCTATGGTATTATAACTTAGGTTATTACTCCCATTATACAATACAACTACATACCCTTCTAAGCTTGTATTTCCGGAGCCACCGTCGTATAACTCAATAAATTCAAAAGCATCGGTACTCTCTTGATCTGCATCAATTTCATTAATTAACAGTCCTTGATCAGCTGATCCTGATCCAACGGCTGTTCCTTGCAATTGCACATCATCAAAACCGGCATAATCACTCCCGCCGTTTTGTTTTGCATACAATTGTAGGCTTACACTAGAAACAGTATCTGGTACTGCTTGAGAAATCTGCTCCCAACCTGTAGTACTGTAAGGACTGCCTACTGTTATAGCAACCACCCCTTGCGAAACGGCATCGTGAAAAATTTCATAGGTAAGAACATCGCCATTGGCAACATCAAAACCATCTACCTGTACTTCAAAAGAGAGTGTCACCCCCGTATAATTGCTAATATCTATAGCATTAAAAGTTAAGGTACCTCCATCAACGGTAGCGCAATTACCTTCTAAATCTTGAATACCGAAGAAATTAGCCCCTGATTTAGGTCCAGTTATAGATCCTACATTAGAAACAATATCCCAAACATCTCCACCCGTATTACAAGGCACAGGAGATTGCACATACGTCCACGTATCATTTACAGAATTTTCATAGCCTTGAAATGCTATAAAATCTCCTGTGGGTGTAGGTGGCGTTGCCGTATCTTCTAAGGTGGTAAATGTTACTGTATTGCTTTCCGATGAGCTATTTCCTGCAGCATCTATTGCCTTAACAGAAAAAGAATAGGTAGTATTTGCTACTAGGCCAGAAACCGTAAAAGAAGTACTACTGGTAGCAGTTACAAAATTAGTCCCATTAAAAATCTGGTAAGCCAATACCGCTACATTATCTGTTGAAGCGGCCCAACTTAAGTCTACGCCTGTAATGCTTGCATTTGCTGCCATTAAATTAGTAGGTGCTGTAGGTGCTTCTAAATCAGTAGAAGAGTTTTGAAATCTATCTTCTGCTTGTGGTCCTCCCCAAATAGTCGTTGCAAAAGCAGGATTATCTATAAATGGGTTTCTATTTCCTTGAATACCCTCTAAAAGAACATTTCTGTTGATTTCTACTTGAGACACAGGATCTTCTGCATTCCATTCTAAGAACATGTCTCTCATTTCAGGACTATAGGTAGAGTTTCCTAATCCTACTGTATTTGGCAAACAACGATCGCCATATCTAATGTACATATACATCATCATACGAGCAACGTCTCCTTTCCATTCATCTCCAGGATAAAATCCGTTATTCAAAGCTTTTGCAGTACCTTCAGAATCAATATATGGACGGTTGCTTCTTGTAGAATTGAACTGTACATCTGTAGCACGTAAATGATGTGCATCAGACCCGGGTCCCGTTGTTCCTAGATTAGGATTTCCTAATGATTTTGGATAGGTATGCTCTCTATTCCATTGTCCAGACCCACCACCGTTATTATCCTTAGAACGTGTTCTGTCATTAGTTACATCTGCATCGCTATCATTATAGCCGTACAGTAAGAAAACGTTGTTAGGGTTGGCGGGGTCCAGATCTGTTTGCTTTAAAGCTTCCCATACTCCTGGAGTATAACTTAATACCGTATGTTGCGTATTGGTTACAAGTGTTCCCAAATTGTTTTTTAAACTCTCGCCTGTAGCACTAATATTCGTTCCTGAGTAGTAGGACGGAATTTGTGCCGTGACAAAGTTTACCATTAAAAATGCCAGAATCCATAGCAGTGGACTCTTTCTCAAGTAATTTTGTTTCATAGTGGTCTAATTATTTTAGTACCACCAAACTTAAGAAATTCTAATGCGTAAGAAGTTATTCTTTATTAACAGAACGTTAAGAAATAAACTCCTCTCTACCGTAAAACCATAGTTTATCGGTACTATTCATCGTTGAAAAGTAAATGCTCATAAAAAATTACAAGCCTAAAACAGAGAAAAATTCTGCTTTATAGCTTTCACCAATAGGAATTCTAGTGTCGTTGATAACAATTCTATTCCGTTGTACCGTCTTAATAAAGTTTACATTGACCACAAACGATTTGTGTACACGTAGAAACTGATTGGAAGGAAGTTTATCCAATATCTCTTTAAAATTCATAAGGGTCAATACTGTCTTATTGGTATTGGTGATATGAATTTTCAAATAGTCTTTCAAACCTTGAACATATTCAATCTCATCTAAATTTATCTTGATACTTTCATATTCTGCTTTTACGAATATAAACTTCTTTGATTCGTTGGTTTCTCCATGAGATGAAAACACATTACCTTCCATAGGTTTTTCTTTTTTTGATAATAGTTCTTTAGCTCTTGAAATGGCTTTTATAAAACGATGATAAGGAATTGGTTTTACTAAGTAGTCTACAGCATTAAGCTCAAAGCCTTCTACAGCATATTGAGAATAGGCCGTAGTGAAAATAAATAAGGGCTTATTATCTAAGGACGCTATAAAATCTATTCCACTAATTTGGGGCATTTGTATGTCACAAAAAAGCAGGTCTACATTTTTCTCTTTGATGATAGTTATAGCATCTAGCGGATTGGTAAAGGTGCCTACGACCTCTATAAAATCTAGCTTACTGCAATAATCCGTTATGATATCTATTGCTAATGGCTCATCGTCTATAATAATACATTTCATAGTTATAATTTTAAGGTAAGCCTTACACAATAGTTTAGACCGTCATTCTCCACAAACAACTCATGAGAGTCTGGATATAATAAGTTAAGTCTATTTTTAATATTCGTTAGTCCAACACCAGAATTTTTAGCTTCTTTTCTATAAGCGCCTATTTTATTGATCACGCTAAAATGAATAGCATCATCAAAAATAGAGAGGCTTATTTTAACATTGGTTTTCCCTTTAAAATCTGTACCATATTTAAAGGCATTTTCTATAAATGATATGAATAATAAAGGAGCAATAGATTTCTGTTTGTCTTCTCCTGATATTTTTAAAAGTACATTCTCCGTGTCTGACAATCGTAAGCGTTGTAACTGAACGTAGTTTTTGATATACTCGATCTCTTTGGATAAAGGGGCCAAATCTTTATCGGCTTCATACAACATATAACGCATGAGTTCTGATAAATTTATAATTGCTTCTGAAGTTTTTTCCGATTTCTTTACAGATAAGGAGTAAATAGCATTCAATGAATTGAATAAAAAATGCGGATTCAATTGTGTTTTTAAAAATTGAAGCTCAGAATTCACCTTTTCATTCTCTGTAATTTTGCGTAAATCTTCATTGCGGTTCCACTCAATATAAATACGAAGCAATGAACTCACCACATAAGGAATACCAAAAGTAATTATGGACATGAAGAAAGAACGAAATTCAGGATTTTCTGAACGTAAATGTTTTTTTTGTAAGCCGCTAAGCTCTGTAGGAATAGTTTTTATAAAAGCCAAATTTCCAAAAATATTAACGATGAGTCCAAATATGATTATCAAGACAATAGAGATTACAATATAATTGGCAACGTTTTTCTTTAATAAAAGCTTAGGAATTAGGGTATAGTAATTAATATAAAATAATAGAAATGAAAAAATAAACCGAATATGAAGATCTGGCGGAAATGGTCTTTCTTGAGAAATGAATGGATATAATAAAAGGCCATAAAAAAATAGCCATAATATTACATGAATAAGAATTTGCCAAAAGTACCTTTTTTTTAGAACCATAAATTTACTGCCTATTCAACACTTCAATATTTAAATTTTCTAAATCGTTTAAGGTAATGACAGGACTCTCATTATGTAATAGCTTATTGATCACTAAACTTGAAACCAATTGGGCATCTTTTTCAGAAGTAAAAGGAACTGCACCTTGTACTGCTGGAATATACTCTTGTTTTATTAAAATTCTATCTTTTGCTTGTATTTGATATCCAAACCCTCCTTGAACTGTAAAAACTTCTGAATCTAAAACAGGAGTGGTATTTAAATAATTCATAATTACCATACTAATTGCTATCAAGGATACTGTGAATGCTGCTAAAGTTATGGTTTTATCTAGATTGCTCTTTTTCATTTATCAAAATTTTAAGAATAATAGGGCTGATTTTATACAAAGCAACCCTATTCATTGTAAATAACTAAATCAAATTAATCTTCATCGTCATATTCTGCAAAAGGGAAGAATTCCTGTAAATCATCTAAATATAAAGTTCCTGATCTTCCTAAACCAACAAAGGCTCTTGAAGAATTTGAGAAAGCTACAGGATCTTGTCTGGTAACCCCTTCATAGCTTGTTTTTACTTCCCAAGTATCTGTAGCAGGATCATATTCCCAAACAGAAGTACTAGCACCACTACGATCTCCACAAGCGATATAGCCATAGCCATTAAGCGTAAAACCAACGGCGTTACTGCGGGTAATAGCATAATCATCTTCTTCATCTAATTCTAACTTCTCTGTCCAAACTTCTGTAGCAGGATCAAAAACCCAGAAATCCGTAAGGTAAACCCCATTAGAAACTCCAGTTGCTAAATAGGCCTTTTCGTCTATAATAAATGTAGTAGCAGCACGTCTCTTATCTCCGCCAAAACCTACTAGCTCCGACCATGTATCTGTAGTTGGGTTGTATTTCCAAAAATCTTTACGATCATTATCACCATCAAATCCAGTACCGAAATACCCAGTACCATTTAAGCCAAATCCAATAGCGCTTCTTCTAGGCGTAGACGGGAAATCGGCAATCTGTGTCCACGCATTAGTTCCTGGGTCATACGAATAGAAATCTGCTAATTCATCCAAACCATCATACCCAGAACCAATATACCCCTTGTCATTAACAGTAAATCCTGCTGCTGCATTTCGTTCAGAACCTGTAAAATCTGCTTTTTGCGACCAGTAATTACCTTCTATATCATAAGCCCAGAAAGAGTTTAAATAGTCATCGCCATCATAACCAACACCCATGTAACCTATATTACCAATAGTAAAGCTAGTTGCTCCACTTCTAGGGCTTCCATCAAAAACAGACTTTTCTACCCAGTTTCCTGTATCATCATCATCGTCATCACTGGAGCAGCTAGTTGCTACTAATAATAAGCTAATACCAAATAAGTAGGCTATCTTATATTTTAATGTCATTTCTTTCATAAACTAATTTTTTAAAATATGTTGATTTTTTAATTCGATTTCAAATCTATACTGCTTATGAAGTCAAATAAAACAGAATAGATAAAGTAGGAGTTTTAACATATGAAACCCTATTATTAATCTACGAACAGAACATCTTGCTTTATCGTAATATATCCCGAGTTGGTCTTAAAAATAACCGCATTTATCTATTCTACTCTAGTGCTAATTATGTGTCCTATACATTTATCAAAAAAAATAAATTATGATAAACAAATTGTGGCTTTTTAGCACAATAGTACTACTAGGTTTACTAGGTAGTTGTAGTGATGACCTTAATGATTCTGATTTTTTAGCGGGAGATTTGTTTACAGATAGTAATATTAGAGTAGTTCTTATTGACACCTTAACCGTCAATGCCGCTACCGTAAAGTTTGATAGCATCATTACCTCGACATCCAGCCGTGCTTTAATTGGCCAGTATACCGATCCTGTTTTTGGAACAGTTCGCAGCGGTACCTATGTAGGTCTCTTACCTAATTCTTATACCATTGATACAGAAGCAGAGTTTGATAGCATTGTCCTATTTTTAAAATATGACAGCTACTATTATAGTGATACCACAAATACGAATACCATTCACATAAAGCGTCTTACAGAAAACTTTGACCCAGATGAGAATAATGCATTCTACAATACCAGCTCCGTTGCTTATGATGATTTAGATTTGGGAACTTTGAGTTATACACCAAGGCCACAATCATCAGATTCCTTAGAAATAAAATTATCAGATGACTTGGGTCTAGAATTTTTTGAGAACCTACAAGGTAAAATCATTACAAATACAGCAGAGTTTACCAATGAATTTAAAGGTATTGCTTTACTTCCCGGTACTGATGATAATGGTTCTGTCATAGGTTTTTCAAAAGCAACTACCGATTTTTATATGCGACTTTATTACTCTACATCAGGAGAAACAGATAGAGATCAAAGCTACACTGATATAATACTTAACACTTCCGATACTCCTAACCCATTTTTTAATGCTATTTCGGCCACAGATCCTTTAGATTATTTACAAACACTTACGAATGGTGAGCTTAGCTTATCTAGTGATGCTAGTGATAACAAAACATTTATTCAATCTGGAACAGGTATAGCCACTAAAATAGAGCTACCATATCTTAAAACGGTAAATAATGTAGGCGGACAAGGTACTTTATTAAAAGCAGTTTTAAAAATTACGCCTGTGATTGGTTCGTATACTGATTTTCTTTCTTTAGAAGATTACATGTCTGTGTATCTGATAGATAAAAATAATGATATCACGAGCCAGTTATACAATACCGATGCTTCTACCGTAACTGCTATCTTAAATACAGAAAACCAAGAGTACAATGACATTTATTACGAAATAGATTTGACCACTTATATAGAAAGTATACTGACTACCGATCTAAATTCTGATCAATCACTACTCTTAATTCCTGAAGATTTTTCCAATACTGTAGACCGGTTTATATTAAATGGTACGCTAAACTCCAGTACAAAAACAAAACTAGAACTTACATATGCAGTTTACGATGAAGAAAATTAAATTATCCTATTTAACGAGTATAGTAACCCTTATTATTTCAATTCATTCAGGATATTCACAATCAGAAGCTTTAACTAGTTCTCCCTATTCCTTATATGGTTTAGGAGTAATTAACCAAACAAGTATTGGAAAGTCCAATGCCTTAGGATATACGGGAATTGGTTTAAAGACAGATTCTGAAATTAACAACTTAAACCCTGCTAACTATGCTTTAATTCCACAAAACTCCTTTTTCTATGATATTGGAGTTACTGGAGAATTAAATAACTATAGTAACAGAAGTTATAGCGAAAATAAGAAAAATGTAAATTTCTCTAACATTGCTTTTGCCTTTAGAATTACAGAAGGTCTTGGCGCCGGTATTACCATGGTTCCTTATAGTGATGTTGGCTATTCTTTAGTAGGCATTCAATCTAATATTGAAGGGAGCACGGAAACTTTTGAAAGTTCAGTAACTGGTTTAGGTGCTTTGAGTGATTTAAAGCTGAATTTAGGATATTCACTTTTAGATAACCTACGATTTGGGATGAGTGCATCATTCTTATTTGGAAATATAGAAGAAACAGAATCTTTTGCCATAAGCAACAGTGCTTTTAATTTAACCGAGACAACCAATTATAGTGGTGCTCGTCTTGGATTTGGAATGCAGTTTGATCTCAGTGATAAGTTTACCTTAGGAAGTACCATGCAATTTCCTACTAGCTTAAAAGGAAGCCTTGATCGTTCGGTAAGCAAAGTAATAGAAGGATCTACAAGTGTAACCATTGAGACTGATGAACCTGATAATGCAGATAATTTTGACCTGCCCTTAGAAGTTGGGATCGGTTTTAGCGCAAAACTTTATAAGTCTTTTATGCTTAGCGCAGATTACAAAAAGAATTATTGGGATGCTACCAATCAAACAGATCTTTCCGGAAGTTATGTAGATCAAGATATTCTAGGAGTAGGTTTAGAATATATCAAGAATAAGAGTAGCTTTAAATACAGTGATCGTATTAATTATAGACTTGGTTATAATTATGATACGGGATATTTAGAAGTTAATAACAAAAAAATAAATGGCTTTAATATTACTACAGGGATAGGATTACCTGTAAGTAAAAATTCTAACTCTATGATAAATTTATCATATAGTTATGGTTCAAAAGGGGTAATTGAAAATGTCCTAATTAAAGAAAACTATCACCTATTCACCTTAAACATGAGCTTAGAAGATTTATGGTTTAGACAACGTAAAATAAACTAAGAGCTTCTAGATTTATACAGCGCATTAAGTATTAATCCGCCGATAATCATCACGATGCCTAATATGCTCCACAAGGTATAAATTTCATTAAACCAAAGTAATCCTACGGTTACCGTAAAAAGCACCTCTATATATTTTAGGGGTGCTACTTGGGTGGTAGTACCAGATTGAAATGCTTTGGTCATATACAATTGACCAAAATAACCAAATATCCCTAGACCTAATAAAAGAAGCCATTCTATTCCTTTAGGAGTTACCCAATTAAAAATAGAAAGTATCCCTCCTGTTATTGTAGCAATCATCATAAAATAGTTGACAACAACTACCGGATGATCTTGCTTGCCTATTTTGCTAATCGTCACATATACTAATCCGCTAAAAAAAGCAGCTGCTATAATCAAGACCAACCCAAATGGGTCTAGCGTGCCATCAAAACCTTTTAATATCATTACCCCTCCAAAAGCAATTCCGAAGAATATCCATTGTAGAAACTTCACTTTTTCCTTTAATAGGAAAATGGCAAAAAATGCTGCGAATATTGGTGCTATATAGCGTAAAGAAACTGCCGTTCCCATCGTTAAATACTTTAAAGACATAAAGTATAAGGTCATAGAGGTGACCCCTGCCAAACCTCTATATATTAGTAATTTTCTTTTATTTCCTAAAATTGGAATCTTGTGATATGTTAAAAAAGAAAGCGTTAGGACTAACGTTCCTAAGGATCTAAAGAATACTAATTCATAGGCGGGTAAATGAGCCAGATATTTTACGGTGGCATTCATAAAAGTGAAAGACAAAGTACTAATAACCATATACCCTAAGGCTTGTTTAAAATTCATGTATGACGCTATTTACTACTTTATTTAAAGCGTTAATAATCCTGTTTCTTTTAAGGTCTGCAGGGGTTTTGAAAACCAAAACAACTCGAAATTTTCAAATTCTGTTTCAAAATCTGCTTTTAGGGCTCCAAATGAGATCAATGACCCTTCTTGTACTTGTAATTTTTCTAACTGTTGATACAACCACTCCCCTGTCTCTTTTTCTAGAGTAATAGTGATAGCTTTTTTTCGATCATGAAACATCATTTTTAATTGCTCCCAAGACTGTCCACGCTTTGTTTTGGTGCTAATTTCTAATTGCGGCATACCGCCTAACCAAATAATTTTAGCCGTGGGCTTCGTACTTAGTGCCATGGTTGTTTCTAAACAATTCTCAATAAAGTTTTTTGCAATTTGTGATTTCGGAATTTTAAAATCAAACCATTGTTGTAATGGAGTTTCAAAACCAATACCATGCATGTAATTAAAAAGTGACTTTTTTAAACCGAAACTAAATTGCTCATGATTTATACCCGTGGTATCCTTAAAGTCAATATCGTTATTGGCAAAGGTGATTTCCTTAATATCTGGGACAATACCATATTCTGATGGATTAATCCCAACGGGACTATGTGCTGTTAGTGCAAATTGATGCCAAAAACCTGATTGTAACACCCCTACTTCAAAAAGTTGACGTACCATTTCAAGGCTATCTACGGTTTCTTGAACGGTTTGCGTTGGGTAGCCGTACATTAAATAGGAATGCACCATAATGTTCGCCTCCGTAAAATTACGTGTCACCTGTGCCACCTGAGCAACCGTCACCCCTTTATCAATCAATTTTAGTAACCGGTCAGACGCCACTTCTAAGCCCCCTGAAACTGCTATACAGCCAGAAGCCTTTAATAACTTACACAAATCAGAGGTGAAGTTCTTTTCAAACCGTATGTTGGTCCACCAAGTAACTATTAAATTTCGTTTTAAAATTTCAATCGCTAAGGCCTTCATTAAAGAAGGCGGAGCTGCTTCATCTACAAAATGGAAACCATTTTCACCTGTTTGCTCTATAAGGGTCTCCATCCTATCTACTAGAAGCTTAGCAGCAACGGGTTCGTATACTTTTATATAATCTAATGAAATATCGCAAAAGGTACATTTTCCCCAATAGCAACCATGTGCCATGGTCAATTTATTCCATCGGCCATCACTCCACAAGCTATGCATAGGATTTGCTATCTCAATCACAGAAATATAATGGTCTAGAAGTAAATCGGTATAATCAGGAGTTCCTACCTCACTTTGCTTATAATCTGCTCTTTTCGAAGTATTTATATAGCTTACCTTTTCGTTCTGCATTAAAAAGGTTCTTTTAAACTCCCCTAGCGTATCTGGATTATTGGTAACCGCGTTTACTAATAATTCCACAGGTAATTCACCATCATCTAGCGTGATGTAATCAAAAAATTCAAAAACACGTGTATCGGTCACAGATCGTAATTCTGTGTTTGCAAAACCGCCACCCATTCCAATTTTAATGGTGGGAAAATGTTTTTTTATATATTGTGCACTTCTAAATCCGCTATACAAATTACCTGGAAAAGGAATTGAAAAACACACCAATTTAGGTTGTATGGTTCTTAAATGATGATCTAGAATAGCTAAAGTTAATTCATCTATGTAAGTTAGCTCTTCTTGTAGTTTACCGTATAATTCATCAAAAGAATTTGCACTACGTCCTAAACGCTCCGCATACCTGCTAAATCCAAAATTAGCATCAATACATTCTACGATGAAATCTGATAAGTCTTCTAGATATAAAGTCGCTAAATGCTTTGCTTTATCTTGCAATCCCATTTCACCAAAAGCCCAATCTAAATCGTCTAGCTGCTGAAAACGTGAGGCTTCCGGTAAGAAACCATCTGTACAAATTTGTCGCGCAAATGTTGGGTTCTTATCTTGTAAAAATGCGATAACAGGATTTATCGTTTGCAAATAAACATCTTTTAAAGCATAAATCCGATGGCAATTTTCTGAAACAATCGTGGCATGCTCATTGGCATGATCAAATATTCTTTTAAACTGATCTTTTGAAAATAATTCTAGAATTACCTCAATACCTAAATCGATCTGAAAAGAAGAAATATTTTTTGTATTCAAAAACCCTTTTAAATAAGCCGTTGCGGGATAAGGCGTGTTTAATTGCGTAAACGGAGGTGTTATAAGTAGAATATCTTTCAAAATGGACTAAAAAATAAGCTGCAAAGGTAAGGCTATAGTTTCCTACAAGCTCATTTCTTTCTTTAAAATTTCAGCTACAGCACTTTGGTAAGCCCTTGGGTTATTTGCTTTTTTTATCGCTTTAAAGGTTTTCTGTGGATTTGAGAAAGATTGTGAGAAAAACTCCCAAAACCCCTGCATTTTCATCTTTATTGGAGTGGGTCCAGATAAAAATGCATCATAATCTTTATATATAGTCTCATGAAATTCACTAAAGATGGCCCATCTATCTTCAGGATATTCGAACCTATTTGCTTTAATCATACTCGGTAAAAAAGGATCTGCAATCAAACCACGGCCAATCATCCAATGGTCAATACTTGGAAAACGTTCCTGCATATTCTTAAAGGTTTGTACGGAAGTAATATCACCATTGTAATATAATTTATGACGTGTACTATCCACACAACGTTGAAAAGCATCTAGGTCTACCCCTCCTTTATAAAGCTGCTTACCTATACGTGCATGTATTGCGATATTTTTGATAGGGTATTTATCTAAAATTGGAAACGTATCTAATATCTCACTACTATCTTCATAACCCATGCGCATTTTCATAGAAACGGTAACATTGGTTTCTGCGTGTACGCGGTCCAGAATATGATCAATCTTATCTGCTTCTTTTACTAACCCAGAGCCCATGCCACGTTTAGTCACCATAGGGTATGGACAACCTAAATTCCAATTTAACTCCGTATAGCCTAAATCTTGAATGTACTTTACGACAAATAAGAATTCATCTGCATCATTAGTCATTACTTGAGGGATAAGACTTAAGTCGGTATTATTTTCAAGCTGTAAATCGCGTTGATACGACGACTTGATGACCAATTTACCATCTAAACGAATGTAAGGCGCATAAAAAGTATCTATTCCACCAAAAAAATGATGGAATGCATTTCTAAAACGAAAATCAGTAAAGCCCTGTAATGGAGAAGATAGTAAGGTAAAACTCATTAAAAATAGATTGGCGGCAAAGATACATCCTTGTCAAATACTTTTATCTATCTAGCCTACTTTATTAAACAAAAAAACCTCAGGAAATTTCCCGAGGATTTTTTTATGCTTCTATAATCACTTCTTCTTTTTTCTTTTTGAATACATAGGTATAAAACCACATGATGGTAAAGGTTGGGATAAAATCTGACCCAGGAATTAACTCCTCTACAAAAGTCACCATTCCGGCAGCCTGCCCTATTTTACCTTTGTAAAGCCTAGTCATTAACCAAGCAGAAATTGGTGCCCAGATAATATCTGAAAACTCTCCTATTCCGGGTATTACAAACGATACGAGTCCCAAAGCATCAAAAAGAAGGCTTAAAAACAGGTTGCGTACTTTATTATCTTTTAATTCTGACATATTTAAATTTACTATTTTAATTAATTATAATCAAAATAGATGCCAAAAAATATGCGACTATGATTACGAAAGTTTAGAACTAATCAATTTTAAAAACTCATTTCTTGTTTCTTGCTTCTCAAACTGCCCTCTGAACCCAGAAGTAGTGGTCACAGAATTTTGCTTTTGTACACCACGCATCATCATACACATGTGTGAAGCCTCAATAACTACCGCTACACCTTTAGGCTTCAAAGTATCATTTAAACATTCTAATATGTCATGAGTTAAACGCTCTTGAACTTGCAAACGTCTTGCAAAAACATCTACAACACGCGGTATTTTACTTAAGCCTACAATATGACCATTAGGGATATAAGCAATATGAGCTTTTCCAAAAAATGGTAGCATATGGTGCTCACAAAGAGAATATAATTCAATGTCTTTAATGATCACCATATCATCATAGGATTCTTTGAACATTGCTCCTTTTAAAATCTCAACAGGATCTTGTTGATATCCTTGTGTTAAGTATAACATAGCTTTAGCAGCACGTTCTGGCGTTTTTACTAAACCTTCTCTTGTAACGTCTTCCCCTACGCCTTCAATAATTGTCTTATAGTTACTACGTACATCATCCGTAATTTCTATATCATACTCTTCAAACTTTTTATATGGATCCATCAAATTTCTTTTTCTTAACTTTTTGTTCATGTTTTAAATAAAACACTTAAACAAATTTAGTCATTAAATTCATTGCATAAATGAAAATAGGTGAATTATTTAAGTCACAAATATACTATACTATCTGTTACTCCTTAATTCTATTTCCTTATAGTGGCATAGACAAACAAGGTTTCCTTCTTAAAATACACTCAATCTATAGGCACGAGTTTTGTCATGTCTAGGCTAATGCTTACTTTCATGCCATAATTTTATAAGAATGATAAAGGCAGAAAATATCCAGAAATATTATGGAGATCTTCAGGTTTTAAAAGGAGTAGATTTACACATTTCAAAAGGAGAGATTGTTTCTATTGTAGGCCCTTCTGGAGCTGGTAAAACTACCTTACTACAAATTCTAGGCACACTAGATATTCAAACAAATAAACAAGGAAGTCAGCTTCTAATAAAGGAAAGAGATATTACTGCTTTATCAGAAAAGGAGTTGGCTAAATTTAGAAATGAAAATATTGGATTTATATTTCAGTTTCACCAGTTACTTCCTGAGTTTACTGCATTAGAAAATGTATGTATTCCTGCATTTATTAAAAATACCGCAAAGAATGATGCTGAAAAAAGAGCCAAAGAATTGCTAGACTTTTTAGGCCTATCGCATCGGTATCATCACAAACCAAATGAATTATCTGGTGGAGAGCAACAACGCGTAGCTGTAGCCCGTGCTTTAGTTAATAGCCCTAGTGTTATTTTTGCGGATGAACCTAGCGGAAATTTAGATACGGAAAGCGCCGATAATCTTCACAAATTATTTTTTAAACTAAGAGATGAATTTGGTCAAACCTTTGTTATTGTAACCCACAATGAAGAGTTGGCTGAAATGGCAGATAGAAAATTAACCATGGTTGATGGTAAAATGCTAACGGCAGAATGATTTCTGAAGTTTGGGAGTATTTTAAAGACCCAAAAAATGAACCTTACAAAATCCATGATTCTGAAAAATGGAGTATTCTCAAAAAACTACTGGTTCTAAATATTGCTGCTAGTTTTGGTTTAGGAGTTTTAATGGGAGTTATCACTACTGCCGTGGGTGCCGATTTAGGCGATCATGGTGTTGCAGAAATGTTTAAAAAATATCCTATTTATGTCATTTTTTTTCTAGCGGTAATTTTGGCTCCTGTATTAGAAGAGCTAATATTTAGAGGAACCTTAACTTTTTTTAAAAATCCCAAATTTTTTACATATGCTTATTATGGTTCCGTTTTTCTTTTTGGAGCCGTACATTTAAGTAATTTTGAAGCATACGCAGACCACCTTTGGTTGGCTCCTATATTGGTATTACCACAAACAGCTGCAGGAATTTTTCTTGGATTTACTCGAGTAAAACTAGGATTAGTATGGTCTATGTTATTACACGCGTTACATAATGGAATTCTACTTGCTCCGATGTTATTCCTTAAATTTGCAGGATAAACTATTCCTTGATGAAGAAAGCTGAACTTAAACTATTTCTTGACGAAAAAGTTATTCAATACAACCATCCCACTTTTTTAGAGACCGATCCTATCCAAATTCCACATACATTTACCCGTAAAGAAGATGTGGAAATCAGTGCTTTTTTAACCGCCACTATTGCATGGGGAAATAGAAAAAGTATTATTACCAATGCAAAAAAAATGATGACCTTATTGGATAATTCTCCTTATGATTTCATTTTAAATCACCAAGAAGAAGATCTCGCTAGGTTTGATACTTTTGTGCACCGCACCTTTAATGGAGAAGATCTGAAATTTTTTATTAAAAGTCTCCAAAATATTTATATACATCATGGCGGATTAGAAGCCGTATTTAAAGCCAATATTGCTGATAGATCACTACAACCTGCCATAGCCGGATTTAAAAAAGTATTTTTTGAAATCCCACATCCAAATAGAACTACGAAACATGTTTCAGATCCCATGAAAGGTTCTGCCGCTAAACGTATAAATATGTTTTTACGTTGGATGGTGCGAGATGCTACAACGGGGGTCGATTTTGGTATCTGGAATACCATTCCAACTGCTTATTTATCGTGCCCTTTGGATGTTCACTCTGGAAACGTAGCGCGCAAGTTAAAACTCCTTAAACGAAAACAAAACGATGCTAAGGCCTTGGCAGAATTGGATGCTAATCTTCGCAAGATGGATGCAAATGATCCCTCGAAATATGATTTTGCCTTATTTGGTTTAGGTGTATTTGAGAAGTTTTAATCCCCTCAAAAGTTGAGAGGATTAAACTATCTTATTCTGAATCGGTTAAGGTTTTCATAAATGCAACTAATTCAGCCTGCTCCTTTTTAGTCAATTGCAAATTATCAAAAGGAAGCGTTTGATAAGCTTCCTCAATTCCTATTCCTTGCCCTCCGCCTCTATTGTAAAAATCAACCACTTGCTCTAGTGTTGTATACACTCCATTATGCATATAAGGTGCTGTTTTTTCAACATTTCTTACCGTCGGTGTCTTAAAAAAATGTTTCCGCTCTTCTGTTTCATACATATTATATCTACCTAAATCACCACTTATCAAAGCGTTAATAGTATCATTCTGTTCAGGCACACCTATCAATTCCATTTCGGTATCTTTATAATCAGGAGGTACGGTCCCATTAAACAATGGTGCAAAGTGACAAGTGGCACAAACAGCCTTTCCCATGAACAGATTAAATCCCGAAATTTCTTCTTCCGTCAATGTATCTTCAAGTCCATTTATATTTTTATCAAACTTAGAGTCGAAACTATTTAAAGTTCTGATATAAGAAGCTATGGCATGCCGAACATTATATTCCATTCTTTTGCCTTGATATAGCGTGTCAAATTGATTTTTATAATGCTGTTCATTACGTACCCGATTTACAATAGAATCCATTGGCAAATTAAACTCGTCGTGATTATCGGCAACTCCAACTATTTGGCCTTCTAAACTACCGGAACGCCCATCCATAAAAAATGTTTGTTGATATGCCGCATAGCGTAAGGTTGGTGTATTTCTTATTTGATTTTTATCGAATGTTTTTTTTCCATCTGTAAAAGCTTTATCCTTTATATGACATGTAGCGCAAGCCATTTCATAATTTTTAGATAACATTTTATCATTGAATAGCTGCTTACCTAAAAGCTGCTTTTCTTTCAATCTTAACGTATCACTTTTGTAATCTGAAAAATAAAATACATTCAGTGTATTGGAATCAAAAAGAGAAGTTGCATCATTGGAAATAGCCATTTCAAACGGAAACTGAACCTTCCAATCTTTTTGAACTTTTACCAATAATTCTAATTGCTTGTCCGTATTATTTTTAATAAAACCATAGCGATCAAAGCTGTCAAAATCATGATTTAGCACTGAAATTGAATTCTTGAATGAATCTATTAGCGCTACATATAAGGTATTGGAATTAAATTTTGCTTTTAGAATCTCTGTTAAATCAATTAAGGTTTGGTAGGTTGTTTGGCACTCTAACAAAGATTGCCCCAATATAGGAGAATCAAAACCAGTAATACCTGTTGTGGCTGTACGTACAATTTGGTTTCTGAAAAGCCATATTAAATGATGATCTTTAAGATTTATTTGCGTATTTTTTTCAATCAGTTTGAGTCGGTTTTTTGTTAGATTTACGGTATTATAGAGCGCTAAACTGTCTGCCTCAGGATCAAAAAGTAATTCTTCTATCACCTGAAACCCAAAAGGGTTTCTGATCTTAATATCCGTAAGATCTTCTTCTTGCACTTGCAAAATGTTCGGAGCATTGAGTGACTTGTAATTATTCTTATCAATGGCGGACAAGATGGGTTCAATAGCTTTAAACTTAAATCGCGCTTTTTTATATAAATCAACATTAATTTTTGTCTCATTCGTACCCGCTATAGCATCTAGGTACTGAATACAATCATTTAATTCAGACTTATAAAATTTTGTTATTTCATCGTCTGTAGTTACTAAGGCAATTGGTTTTTTATCGTTTTTACAAGCCGTTGTTAGTAAAAGCAAAAGACATATACCAAAAGTATATGTCTTCGCTTTCATAAATAGTATTTTATTCATGATGTTCTTCAATATTATCTTTCTAAACCTTTAATCATGTACATCATTGAACCTTCTTTAGTTGCCGATGATATATCTGAAATAGCTTTAGGATCTGTAAAAGATGTACCGTCTGCTGGCTCCCAACCGTGGTTTTGAGTCATTACTAAAAAAGTGTTTTCACCGTTATTCACAACATCAGTTACATCAATCATACCTGTAATTTCCCAGGTACTTGAAACGGTACCATACCCCAAGCTTTCAGCTCTATTTTGATCACATTCTAAAACTGTTTTAATTTCTCCTGTAGCAAGATTGTATTGGTATAATTTTGCATAACCGTTTACTGCTGTATCTAAATATCCATTAGGATCTTCTTGAATGTAAGCGTAATTTTCAGTAACTAAAATGTTATCTGGAGAATGAAAACCTTCTGCTTTACCTCCAACAATATCACCATCTAGAACACAAGTAATTTTTGCGGCTCCAGTCGGGTCATTTTCATTTAATACTACTTTATAGACACGACCTAAAATAGATCCTTTTCCAACTAAATCAGCACTGTAACGACCTGTAACACAAAAATAAATTTCTCTTTGGTTGGCAGCGGAACCTCTTCTCCAATCAATATCTTCCAATCTAGAAAAGCCCATGACACCTTTTGCTTTTGCTTCCGCATCCAATGCATCAATTTCTTTCTCTTCAAGTTCTACAAATTCAACATCATACTCGGTACCTTCTTCCATATCCATTTCAAAATCAACACCAGAAGTGGTAACTTTTAAACCGTATAATTTTCCGCCACTTAAATCACCTCTATCACCAACATACATTCCTAATTGACCAGAAGGAACACTATTATCTGCGTGATCATCACCAATAAATACTACTGTTTTATCTGCATACGCATCTTTACCAATTGGCACTGCGTTTTCGGTAGACCATTGCCCTAAAGCAGGCAACATTTCTCCTGTACTAGCCGCATCCGCACTTTTTGCAGGATCTACAACAAATACGCCTTTAGAAGCACCACCCCATTCGCCACCTGATAAATATAAAGGTCCAAATCCGTGTTCTCCATTGGTGATTAAAGTACCTGAACACATAGCTGTTGATGCAGTAGCTTCAGCATTTAAAATATATTCCCCATAAAAAGGTCTTAAATTTTTATTCAACATAATACGCGCGATAGAATAATCACCTTCTATATTATTGATTAAAGTAAAAGTATCATCCCCGTTATCTAATAATCCAGCACCATCTGCTAGGGAACCATACACGAAAGTGGGTGAATTAGGAATAATATCTTCTGATGTTAATAATAAAGACATTTTTAAGTTCACAAAATCACTGGTTACTTTAAATAAATTTGGTGATTTTGAACTTGCCAAATACACTGAAGCATCCATTCCGTCTACACCATCTATGCCGTCTGCACCGTCAGCACCATCAACACCGGCTACACCATCTATACCGTCTACACCATCTTCTGGGTTACAGCTGTTAAAATTTAATGCCAATGCAGAGAGCAATAAGGCACTTAAAAAAGTTGATTTAAAGGTTTTCATAAAATTTTTAGTTTATAGTTATTTATTCTCGTTGCCAAAATTATTTATAAACCTTAAGAGCTATGTTAATTCAGTATTTTGCTTTTATTACCTCATTCTTATAAAAAAGTTAAGAGGTTATTTAAAGGTTAGAAGAACATATGGTAAACTTTGCTGCAATGTAAATTTTAAAACCAAACACTTAGCAATCAAACATTTACATGTAAACCCTTTTTAATCTTACAATTGTCTTCTTACAATAAAAGATCATCTCGCCTCCTAAATTGCTACTATTTCAATCCAATACTGTAACATTTTTTCTATTTATCATACCTATAAGTAGTTGTAAATAAACTTATTATGAGTGGAGCCGGAAATATGTTGCATGCCATTAAATCTTTAAATGCAAACAGAAAACTTTTAAAAAAACGTACTGTACGAAGTACTAACGATTATAAACGGGTTATTGATAATGCTGAAAAACCCGAATTTAAAAAAGCTACTCCTGAATTAATGAGGAACATAAAAATTAAAATTAAAAGGTATAAAGCTTTGGATAGACGGATTAACTTCTCTGCGGCATTAGCAACCTTTCTTGTGCTATTTTTAGCTTATTGGTTCCTTAGAAACTAAAAATATAGTAAATTGGTAGTCTTAACAACCTCTCAAAATATGGCTATCAAAACATTAAAAATTATTCACGCTTTTCTAATACTTAGCCTCGCAGCCTTTGCTGCTTTTACTTTTTTCGGTGGCCCTGGTTTTGTTAATGAATTTTCTATGGAAAATGATATTTTTATTTACGTTGTGCCCATTGTAGCTATGGTAGGTTATTTTGCTAGTAAATATATGTATTCAAGGGAACTTGCTGCCATAAATACTTCTGAAGACTTAAAAACGAAACTAGCGCTCTATCAAAAAGCAAATATTTTAAAATTTGCGCTATTAGAAGGTCCTGCTTTTTTAGCCTTTTTACAATTCATGTCTAACGGTTACACTTTATATTTTACTATTGGCACTACCCTACTACTCTATCTAGCCATGCAAAGTCCCAGCAAAACCAAAACTATTGAAGAACTTTCTTTAAACACTATAGAAAGAGAAAGTTTATAAATGACCACTAATTTTTATGAAAAAACTTTGGATTAAGATTTCAAGTTTACTATTATTTATGACTGCTACAGCACAAAGTCAAGACTGGCCCGATTTAGAACGATTCAAAGCAAAAAACGATAGTTTAGGTTTACCTGACGAACATGAACAACGCGTGGTTTTTATGGGGAATTCTATTACACAAGGCTGGATAGACTATGGAAACCCGAATTTATTTAAGGAAAACACTTTCATTAACAGGGGTATCAGCGGACAAACAACGCCGCAGATGTTGCTGCGTTTTAGACAAGATGTCATCAATTTAAAACCCAAAGCTGTTGTAATTTTGGGAGGCATTAATGACATTGCTGGTAATACAGGACCTTCTACATTAAAAATGATTCAAAACAATTTTGTGTCTATGGTAGAGCTAGCCCACGCCAATCAAATCAAAGTTATAATCTCTTCCGTTCTTCCTGCAAATAAGTTTGCATGGAAACCAGGCAACAATCCTGCAGACAGTGTTATTGAAATGAATACCTTTCTTAAAGCTTATGCTACAGCAAACGATTGTTACTACTTAGATTATTATGCTGCATTAGTGGATGATGAAAAAGGAATGAAAGACATCTATTCAGAAGATGGAGTGCACCCTACTGTTATAGGGTATGATATTATGACCCCATTGGTTCTAGAAGCTATAAATATCGTTTTGGAAGAATCTAATTAAAACCTCTTAATGCAAAAGCCATTAGTAAGTATTGTTATCCCTTTTAAAAATACAGAAGACTTTTTTTCAGTGTGTCTAGCTTCTATTCATGAGCAAACTTATTCAAATTTCGAAGTCATTGCTGTAGATGATAGCTCTACTGATCTTAGTAAAGCAATTGGCATGAATATGGCAAAAAAGGATCCGCGTTTTACTATTCTTACTAATGATGGTACTGGAATTATTTCAGCATTACAATTGGCATACAGCAAAGCAACAGGAACATTCATCACACGAATGGATGCTGATGATATTATGACACCTAACAGGTTAGAGGTCATGGTACAATCACTTCTAGCCCATGGTACCAATCACATCGCCGTTGGAAAAGTTTCCTATTTTTCTGAAACAGGTGTGAATGATGGTTATGCCACCTATGAGAAATGGCTGAATGGGTTGACCTCTAGAGGTACAAATTTCAGTGAAATTTACAAGGAATGTGTCATCCCCTCCCCTTGTTGGATGGTATATACCTCTGATTTTGATGCTTGTGGTGGTTTTAATACGAATACGTACCCTGAAGATTATGATTTAGCTTTTCGTTTTTACAAACATAAACTCATCTGTATTCCTTGTAAAGACGTGTTGCATTTATGGCGCGATTATTCTACCAGAACATCTAGAACCAGCGATCATTATGCAGAGAATACTTTTTTAGACCTAAAATTTGATTACTTTCAAGCAATTGAATTAGATCCTCAAAAAAATATTGTATTGTGGGGCGCTGGAAAAAAAGGAAAAACCATTGCCAAAAAGCTACTAGCCAGTAATATAGATTTTAAATGGATTTGTAATAATGAAAAGAAGATAGGGAAACATATTTATGATATAGAAATGCTGGAATCTAGTGTTTTAGCGCAACAAGAAAACCCTCAAGTAATTATTACCGTTGCCAATCATGAGGACCAAAAATATATTAAAAATCAATTAGAACATCTTAATCTAAGCACTTATAAAGATTATTATTTCTTCTGCTAAATACATCTAAAGCACTATGGCCAAAACCGAATATAGAATCTACGTCATCGAACTGCAAAAAAAGGTCTTTACCGAAAATTGGAGGTTTAGAGCTGCTAATCCACAATTTAACGGAGTGCTAGAATGCGTATACGTAGGCATGACGAGTAAGACCCCTAAAGAGCGTTTGGAACAACATAAAACAGGGTATAGAAACAAAAAAGGTCATAAATTATCTTCCGCAATTGTGCAAAAATATGGTAGCTATTTGCGTCCTAGCTTATACAATCATGTTCCCGTATTAAAGACAAAGCAAGAAGGCCTAAAAATGGAAGAATTGGTAGCTTTAGAATTGCGAAGAAAAGGCTACGCCGTTTGGTTTAATTAATGACCGTTTTACAAACAATCCAATAATTATTTAATTATATTTGTCAAACAATTACTAGGAATGCATTTTAAATATCCAGAAATACTTTGGGGCTTATTTTTACTACTGATTCCTATATTAATCCACCTTTTACAACTACGTCGGTTTAAAAAAACAGCATTTACGAATGTAAAGATGCTGCAGCAAGTAGTTGCCGAGTCTCAGAAAAGTAGATCTCTTAAAAAATGGTTGCTTTTATTCACAAGGATGCTGCTCTTTACAGCATTGATTATTGCATTTGCGCAACCCTTTTTCGCAAAGAATACCGTTTTTAAAAATAAAGAAACCATTATATATTTAGACAATTCCTTTAGCATGCAAGCCAAAAAAGGAAATTCCTCTTTATTAGAAGTTGCAGTTCAAGAGATTGTAAAAAAAGCACCGAAAAACACGCCACTTACTCTTTTTACAAATGACCACACCTTTTCAAATACTACTATTGCAGCGATACAAAATGATTTGCTCTCGCTAAATTTTTCACAAAATCAATTACCTTCTGAGGCTATTACGTTAAAAGCTACCTCTCTTTTTAGTACTGCTACAAATAGCATAAAAAACCTAATTGTAATCAGTGATTTTCAAAAAAATAAGGAAGCGTCTTTAAAACCATCCAAAGAATTAAATAATTACTACATACAATTAGCCTCCTATAAGATTGAAAACATTGCTATTGATAGTATTTTTTATAGTCCCAAATCTAACGAGACCACAACGATAAAAATAAAATTATCAGCCTCTCAGGATTTAGAAAATCAGCCTATTTCTGTATACAATGGAGATCAATTAATTGCAAAAACAGCTGCAGAATTTAACCATACAAAAAGTGCAAGCGTCACTATTTCTCTGCCTGAGAATGACCTTATCCTTGGAAAAATCCAATTAGAAGATACGGGACTAAATTATGACAACCAGTTTTATTTTAGTAGAAATAAAAAGGAGAAAGTAAGAATTTTAGAAATCTATGGAGTTGAAACAGGCTACTTAGAAAGAATTTATACTGCAGAAGAATTTGAGTACCAGAAAAATAGCATTGCTCAATTAAATTATAGTCTCATTGAAAATCAGCATACCATCATATTAAATGAATTAGAAGCGCTACCAGAAGCATTGGTGCAGGCACTGCATTTATTCACGCAACAAGGAGGAACCTTAATAATGATTCCAAATGACGATATTACCATTACAAATTATAATACGCTTCTAAATAATTTTGGCGTAAAATTGAATCAAAAAATAGCTACTTCTCAAGAGATTGCGCATATTAATTTTGATCATCCAATCTATAGCAATGTGTTTGATCAAAAAGTTAACAATTTTCAATATCCAGAGGTAAAAACCTATTACTCTTTAGATGCTAAACAAAGTCCATTACTCTCTTATGCTAGTAATGAACCTTTCTTACTTGGCAAAAGAGGATTTTATTTTTTCACATCTCCTTTATCATCAGAATTATCAAACTTTAAAAATTCGCCTTTGATTGTTCCTACGTTATACAATATGGGCGTAGAAAGTTTAAAGCAACAAGAGCTATACTATACCCTAGGAGAAAATAATTCTGTGACCATAGCCGTGGAGGGTATTACAGATGATGTTTTGAAGATTTCAAATGCAACGAATGAATACATCCCGCAGCAACAATCTCTAAACAACAAAATAGTTCTAAACTTTAATGAGGTACCTTCTGAAGATGGACTATTTACAGTAAAAAATAAAGAAACAAATTTTAAACACCTTGGTTTTAATTATCAAAGAACAGAAAGTAGTTTAACTTATTGGGATCTAGAAAACGTTAAAGACATTTATACACCAACATCAATATCAGATTTGTTTGACACTTTAGAAAAAGATGATAGTAAAAACGAGCTTTGGAAATGGTTTGTTATTTTAGCATTACTATTTGGTTTGATTGAAATTGGTATTCAAAAATATTTAAAATGAACGTACTTTTAAAAGCTGCAAAAATTGTAGATGCCACAAATAAAGAACATCATCTTAAGAAAAGAGATATTCTAATTAAAAATGGTATCATTTCTAAAATTGCTCCTAAAATTGAGGCCGAAAAGCAAACAAAAATTATTGCGCTAGAAAACCTACATGTCTCTATTGGTTGGTTTGATAGCAGCGTATCTTTTGGAGAGCCTGGTCATGAAGAACGCGAAACCATTGAGAATGGTTTGTTTACCGCTGCAAAAAGTGGCTTTACCGATGTGATTCTAAATCCGACTACGAACCCACTACCCGATTCTAGTTCGGACATCGTATTTTTAAGAAATAAAGCCAACAATAAACCTACTAAATTACATCCACTAGGAACCTTAACGGTGAAATCTGAGGGTGAGGTTTTAGCAGAATTGTTTGATATGCAAAATGCTGGCGCCGTTGCTTTTTCTGATTATAAAAATCCCACTAAAAACTCTAACCTTCTTAAAATAGCTTTGCAATATGCGCAAGGTTTTGATGCCTTAGTGTACTCTTTTCCATTAGATGTTCAGATCGCCGGAAAGGGAGTAGTTAATGAAGAAGTAGTCGCAACTCGTTTAGGACTCAAAGGAATTCCTTCTTTAGCGGAAGAATTGCAAATTTCTAGAGATTTATTTATTTTAGAATATACAGGAGGCAAATTACATATCCCTACGATATCTACGGCAAATGCCGTAAAGTTAATTGCTACAGCAAAAAAGAAAGGCCTAGATGTTACCTGTAGTGTAGCTATTCACAACCTTGTACTCACAGACGAAGAATTAGAAGGCTTTGATACTAATTTTAAAGTGATGCCCCCGCTTCGCACTAAAAAAGACGCTAGAATGCTTATAAAGGGCGTTCTTGATGGCGTTATTGATTTTGTAACTTCAGACCACACTCCGTTAGATGTGGAAGAGAAAATTATAGAATTTGACAATGCTGCCTATGGCACTATAGGCTTGGAATCTGCATTTGGTGCGCTAAACAAAATTTTTGAAGTAGCTACCGCTATACACTTACTAACAAAAGGAAGAGAACGCTATAATATTGCTACTCCAAAACTTTCGGAAGGGGAAAAAGCAACCCTTACGCTATTTAATCCAGACGCTGAAAAAGAATTCTCAAAAGATGACATTTACGCTTCATGTAAGAATAGTGCCTTTATAGGCCAGCCGATTCTAGGGCATGTCTATGGAATAATTTCGGAAGAAAATATACTAATCTAAATACTTTAGAGTTAGTAATACAAACAAACAATAAATACCAACAAAAAATTATGGATCAAACCACGAAAGAAGCAGGAAAAACAATGGCTATCATAAGCTATGTAACCTTAATCGGAACAATAATTGCTTATTTTTCAAACCAAGGAGATAAAAAGAATGAATTTGTAAGTTTTCATATCGGTCAAGCTGTACGCATATGGATATTATTATTCGTACTAACCATTGTTGTGAATATCTTAGTATTTGTTACTAGTATTGGAGCGCTGGGATATTTAAGTTATATACCTTTCGTATTAGCTGTTCTAGGAGCTATGAATGCAAATAGCCTGAAGGCAGAACCAGTTCCTGTGATTGGAACAATTGGAGGGTAATTCTTTTCAAAAAATATATTTAAAAATAGGCTTCCTTTTGGAGCCTATTTTTTTTTGCCCATTACTTTTACTAGCTGTAAATTTGAAGCATGAAAGAAATACCAGGAAAAACCATCGCTATTGTATCTTACTTTACTATTGTAGGTGCTATTATAGCTGCTAGCATGAACAATGAACCACAGCATGATTTTGCTAGATACCAAACTAGACAAGCCTTTGGTTTACACCTCACCTTTATAGCCTTTGCTATTTTAATTAATTTATGGGGCGGTGCTTATGCTTTTTATGGCTTGTATATATTCTACGTGGTTTTATGGGGCTATGGCTTTACAGGAGCACTGACTGGTAAGAAACAAGAAATGCCAATTGTTGGTCCGCTTTACCAAAAATGGTTCACATTCATTAAATAATTATAAGATATACAGCACCTCTATGCAAACAAAATCCTTATCACTAGAACATATAATTCGCCCGTCTTCACTAGAAAAGAATGCTCCCGTTCTTTTTATGCTTCATGGTTATGGAAGTAACGAAGAAGACTTATTTTCTTTTGCTGCAGAATTACCAGAAGAATATTTTGTAATCTCTGTACGCGCCCCTTATACATTAGAACCTTATGGGAATGCTTGGTATGCCATCAATTTTGATGCAGAAAAAGGCAAATGGAGTGATGATGTACAAGCTATTGAATCTAGAGATAAAATTGCAAACTTTATTACAGAAGCTTGTGCCGCTTATTCCGTAGATCAAAATAATGTAACCCTTTTAGGCTTTAGCCAAGGTACTATATTAAGTTATGCTGTAGCCTTATCATATCCTGAAAAAGTAACCCGTGTAATTGCGTTAAGCGGTTATATCAATGAAAATATACTAGAGAAAGACTATACAAACAATGATTTTTCTGCCTTGAAGATTTACGCTTCTCATGGCTCTGTAGATCAAGTTATTCCTGTAGACTGGGCTGCTAAAGCTCCTAAATTCTTAGATCATTTAGGTATTTTAAATACCTACGAAGAATTTCCCGTAGGCCATGGAGTGGCACCTCAAAATTTCTATTCTTTCAAAAAATGGTTGTCAGAAAATTAAATAAAAAAAGCTTCTATATCCTATAGAAGCTTTTTTATATCTATTCGTTACTCCTAGCATAGAGCAGATGATCTAGCAGCGAAAAATCTACGCCCAAATCATCTTTCAATTCATATTTAATAATAAGATCTCCCCAGTAATGACCATCAGAAAAATCTGCTACAATCCATTTATGGTTTAATACTTTAATTTTATTGATTTTAAAATTACCCTCCATACCTTCATAAGGTACTAATGGATTATCACCTTTACTTTCGTTAGTTTCTAATAGCTTATCCGTAATGTACCCGGTAGGATTTTTTAAATTCAAATGCTGGTAGTATGCAAAAGCATCATCATTATTATCCAAAGAAAAATACTCCATTTCTAGAAATTTTAAATGTAAATCTCGAATAGAATCATTTAATTTTTCGGTTTGTGCACTTAGGCTTTCTATCCTAGCATCTTTATTCTTACTCATAGTACCACTGCTTACAAAAAGGTAAAGAGCTATTAATGATGCAAAAAGAAATAGGTATAGAAAAATTCTACTTTTCATTTGGTTGGTTTTATAAGATTATATGGTAATTTTTAAATTATCGTAAGCCAAATATACATTTTTGGGCAATGATTCTTGCACTTCATCATGAAAACCTAGAAGATGACTTATATGAGTCAAGTATGCTTTTTCTGGTTTCACTTTAGAAATAAATTCCAAAGCTTCTTCTAAATTAAAATGAGAATGATGAGATTCTATACGCAATGCACTTACGACTAAAACTTTGAGTCCGTTTAACTTTTTAACCTCCAGCTCCTCTATCGTTTTTATATCCGTTAAATAAGCAAAGTCTCGTAATCGGTAACCAAAAACCTGTAATCTATTATGTTTAAGATTTATTGGAATAGCATTTAAATTCCCAATTTTAAAAGTACTTCCATTTTTCACCTCTTTAATTTCTACGGCTGGAGCTCCTGGATATCTATTTTCATTGGCAAAAATATAATCAAATCTTATTTTTAGTGATTTGATAACCCGTTCATGTGCATAAATAGGTATATCACCTTGTCTAAAAAAGAAAGGTCTGATATCATCTATTCCTGCCGTATGGTCTGAGTGTTCATGGGTAAATAGAATGCCATCTAATTGCGAAATAGGGTTTTTAAGCATCTGTTGCCTAAAATCTGGACCACAATCAAACACATAATTAAAATTATCCCAAGAGACTAGAACAGAAACTCGTAGTCTTTTATCCTTTTGGTTTTCACTCATACAAACCGGATGTGTGCTCCCAATTACAGGGATTCCTTGTGAAGTTCCAGTTCCTAAAAATGTAATTGTCACCTGATTGTCTATTTTATCCAAATTTATAACTTATTTATTTATTAGATTGCCCAATCTTGTTAACTTTGTTGCAAACAAATAAATTACATGACTTCTGTTTTAAGAAAGGATACTGGATTTGAAAATATCCCCTCGATAAAATCTAAAACGCTTCGTATAAATCTGAATCCAGATATTTACGGAACATTTTCAGAAATTGGTGCTGGCCAAGAAACCTCCGGGCATTTTTTTAGATCTGGTGGTGCCTCTGGTACTATTGCAAAAGCAATGAGTGCTTATGACAAAGATTTTAGTGATGCTATTTATGGCATAGAAGAAGACGGCCGATACGTTACGCAATCGCGATTGAAAAAAATGTTGACTCACGAGATGATGAACATGGAAGATCGTATTAGTAGAAAAAAACACCCCGAGCGTTTATTTTTCTCTTATGCAAATACCGTAGCAACGATAGACTTCTCTAAAAGATATAAAGGTCATGGGTGGCTAGGGATTAGGTACCAATTAGACCCAACTCAAAAAGAATATGATGAAATCATCATACATGTACGATTTAAGCAAAATGAAGCTCGTTTACAGCAAGAAACCTTAGGTATTTTAGGTGTAAACCTTATTTATGGTGCCTTTTACAAGCATGACCAGCCGCGTAAAATTCTTAAATACTTATACGACCATTTAGATAAGGATACCTTAGAAGTTGATATGATTAACTTTTCTGGACCTAACTATAAAAATGTAGATAACCGTTTGATGAGCTTGCAGCTTATTAAAAATAACATGACCGATGCTGTTATGTTCGGTCCTGACGGCAATAACTTATTGCCAGCTGCAGTTTTATATAAAAAGAATATTCTTGCATTACGTGGTAGCTTTAGACCTGTAACAAAGGTTAATATGGATATGCTAGAAAAATCTCATGATATCTTTATCAGAGAGACTAGCGTAGAAGAAGAGAATACTATTGTAATTTTTGAAATTACCTTATCTAACTTAAAAGCATCTGGAGAAATTGATGAACAGGATTTTATGGACCGCGCTGAACTCTTATGTTCATTAGGCCATACCGTAATGATCTCTAAATTTCAAGAGTACTTTAAGTTAGTAGAATACTTTAATAATTATACGAAGTCAAAAATTGGATTAACTATGGGGGTAAATAACCTAGTTGATATTTTTGATGAAAAATATTACCGTCATTTAAGTGGTGGTATTTTAGAAGCCTTTGGTAAGTTATTCTTTAAAGATTTGAAGGTGTATTTATACCCTATGAAGAATGAAGAAACTGGGCAAATAATGACCAGTAATAATGTCAAAGTACACCCACGCATGAAAGAATTGTATAAATTCTTTAAATACAATGGTAAAGTGATGGATATTATTGATTATGATCCTGATGTATTACATATATTTTCCAGAGATGTCTTAAAGAAAATTATTAATAACGACGAAGGATGGGAAGATGTTTTACCAGAAGGCATCTCCGAAATCATAAAAAATAGAAGTCTGTTTAAGCGAAAGCAAATTGACGCTGGTAGCACGGATGAAACAAAATAATAAAAAAGCCCTAAATCAAATGATTTAGGGCTTTTTTTATTAAGCTAATAGCTGCGCTGCATGATCTTTAGTTTTAACTTTTTCAATCACATTAGACACCACTCCTTTTTCATCAACAACGAATGTCATTCTATGAATGCCGTCATAGGTTTTGCCCATAAACTTTTTTGGCCCCCAAACACCAAAAGCATTAATAACCGTATGGTCTTCGTCTGCCAATAATGGAAAAGGGAACTCATATTTATTTTTAAAATTAGCTTGTCTTTTTTCTGAGTCTGCACTTACCCCTAATAATTCATATCCTTGTGATTGTAATGCTGCGTAATTATCGCGTAAATTACAAGCTTCAGCGGTACATCCAGGAGTACTAGCCTTAGGATAAAAAAATACAATTAATTTTTTTCCTAAGTAATCCGATAAATTAATAGTGTTCCCATCTTGATCATTCACAGAAAATGAAGGAACCTTATCTCCTATTTTTAAAGTTTGCATAGCTTTTTTTTAATTAAATTCGTTCTTTGTAAAAATACAAATTACAATTTTTTAGCACCACTTATTAGCGATTCCTTTTATATATTGATTTATAAAATTTTTTAATGACAAAAGCAGAAAAAATAGCGTTCACTATTCAAAAACTAAAAGAATTATACCCTACAATTCCTGTCCCATTAGATCATAAAGATCCGTACACCTTATTAATCGCCGTATTGATGTCAGCACAGAGTACCGATGTTAGAGTCAACCAGATTACACCACTACTTTTTGCTAAAGCAGATAATCCTTACGATATGATTAAGCTAAACGTTGAAGAGATTCGTGCTATTATTCGTCCTGTGGGTTTATCTCCTATGAAAGCAAAAGGCATTCACGGATTATCGCAAATGCTGGTAGATAAATATGATGGTATTGTTCCGCAAGAATTAGAATTATTAGAAGAGTTCCCTGCCGTGGGTCATAAAACGGCTAGTGTTGTAGTATCACAAGCTTTTGGCATTCCTGCGTTCCCTGTAGATACGCATATTCACAGGTTAATGTATCGATGGGGTTTTACGAATGGGAAAAACGTGGTACAAACAGAAAAAGACGCCAAGAGATTATTTCCAAAAGAGATTTGGAACGATTTACATTTACAAATTATCTGGTATGGCCGCGAATATTCACCTGCGAGAGGGTGGGATTTAGAAAAAGATATTATAACAAAAACTATTGGCAGAAAAACAGTTTTAGAGGCCTATTATAAAACTAAAAAGAGCCGCTAATTGCGGCTCTTTTAAATTTTAGTTTAAGTTATTCTCGAACTTAATATTATCATATGTAATAATATCCAAAGACTTGGAATAACTCATCAGAAACTGAATAGTTTCTGGACAAGCTTTTGCAAGCTTGCACGTATTTTGATTCTCAGAGTAGATTTTTTCCATATTTTCAGTATTGTTATGTTAAGATAACGCTACCAAAAAGGAAATATTGTTTGTTTCGCCATAAGGCGTATTAATTCGTTAAAACGATATTGTTTTGATCAATTACCTTTCTAAGGTTAATTAATGCATAACGCATTCTTCCTAAAGCGGTATTAATGCTTACTCCTGTATTCTCTGAAATTTCTTTGAAACTCATATCCTTATAAATACGCATCATTAAAACTTCTTTTTGATCTTCTGGCAATTCCTCAATCAAAATATTTAAGTCATTATCTATTTGATCTTTAATCAATTGTTTTTCAATATTTAATTGATCGTCACCAATAACAGAAAAGATATTAAAATCATCACTGCCTTCAAACATTGGCATTCTTTTGTTTTTTCTAAAATGATCTATAACTAAGTTATGTGCAATTCGCATTACCCAAGGTAAAAACTTACCTTCTTCACTATACGATCCCTTTCTAAGAGTTTTTATTACTTTAATAAAAGTATCTTGAAATATATCTTCTGTAACATCTCTATTCAATACTTTGGAATAAATGAAGCTAGAAATTCTTTGGTTGTGGCGATTAATTAAAATCTCTAAAGCTTTCTCTTCTCCGTTGATGTAATTTTTTACTAATACTGAGTCATCAATCTGTAGTTCCATACAAATTACTTTTTTATTGGTTAAAATTAGGGACCCACCTCCTTTTCAAGAAGTGAACTTTCGTTTTGTGTGCTAAAATGTTTAAAAAAGTAATTTTGCTTTATAGGCTGTTGATTTTTAATAACATATCAAATATAGAGATAAAGGTAACTTTTAAAAAAAGTTTGTTGTGATATGCAATATTTTCGATGTTAAAACGTGTATTGTGCATATTGAACTGCTCATAGTATCTATTTCTGCCCTATAAGTACGAGCATACTAGGTGTTTTAGATGTATTTCTTAAAATAAATATAAAATTCAAGACAATTAACCTACTCAAATCTTCCGTAAACAAACATTTTAAACTAGGTAGTTCATCAACAACTTACTTATATACAAACGAATATATAAAAATAAATGAGACCGGAAGAAAAAATTAGGTCTAATTAAAGTAGATGCAAAATATTTCAAACTAGAAGAAGAACTATCAGAGATCACAAATGCCAGACAGTTACCAAAAAAGAAGTGAGGTGAAAATGAACAAAAAGCAAAAGCAGAAAAATGCTGCAAATTAAAAAGAGCCGCTAATTGCGGCTCATTTTAATTTAGATTATTTTCAAATTGAATATTATTGTAGGTAATGATATCTAATGATTTTGAATAATTAATCAGGAACTGTACAGTTGCTGGACAAGCCTTTCTAGGCTTACTAACATTTTGATTTTCAGAATATATTTTTCCCATTTTCACAGTATTATTATGATAAGATAACGCTACTTAAATGGAATTATTGTTTAATTATACTGAAGAGTAATTAATTGGTTAAGACAATATTATTCTTGTCTATTACTTTTCTAAGGTTAATTAATGCATAACGCATTCTCCCTAATGCGGTATTAATGCTAACTCCAGTGTTTTCTGAAATTTCTTTGAAGCTCATATCCTTATAGATACGCATCATTAAAACTTCTTTTTGATCATCTGGTAATTCCTCAATCAGAATATTTAAATCACTGTCTATCTGATCTTTGATTAATTGCTTTTCCGCATTTAATTGATCGTCACCGATAACAGAAAAGATATTGAAATCATCGCTACCTTCAAACTTAGGCATTCTTTTGTTCTTTCTAAAATGATCTATAACCAGGTTATGTGCAATACGCATTACCCATGGTAAAAATTTACCTTCTTCACTATACGATCCTTTTCTAAGTGTTTTGATTACTTTAATAAAAGTATCTTGAAAGATATCTTCCGTAATATCTCTATCTAATACTTTAGAATAAATAAAGCTAGAAATTCTTTGGTTGTGGCGGTTGATTAAAATCTCTAGAGCTTTTTCTTCTCCGTTGATATAATTTTTTACTAATACTGAATCTTCAATCTGTAGTTCCATACAAATTTATGTTTTATTGGTTAATATTTGAGTTCTTCTCTTATTAAGGATCTGAACTTTTTTATGTGCAAAAATGTGTGTAAATTAATTTAGCGTTCTAGGCTATTGACTTTTAATTACATTTCAAATGTAGAGACAATGGGTACTTTTAAAAAAAGTTTGTTGTGATATGCAATATTTTCGATGTTAAAACGTGTATTCTCGGTATTAAAGTGCTCAAATTGTATCTTTGTGCTTTATAAATACCTATATGAAGAGCATTTTAGATGTAAATCCTAAAGAGAATATTATTATTAAAGGTGCCAAGTTGCACAATCTTAAGAATATAGATGTAGTTATCCCTAGAAACAAGCTTGTTGTTATAACTGGTTTGTCTGGTTCTGGTAAATCTAGTCTAGCTTTTGATACCTTATATGCAGAGGGACAACGTAGGTATGTAGAAAGTCTTTCTTCGTATGCCCGACAGTTTTTAGGAAAATTAGATAAACCTAAGGTTGATTATATAAAAGGTATAGCTCCCGCAATTGCCATTGAACAAAAAGTAAACTCTACGAACCCACGTTCTACAGTGGGTACTACTACAGAAATTTATGACTATCTAAAGTTAGTCTATGCAAGAATAGGGAAAACCATCTCCCCTATTTCTGGTCTAGAAGTAAAGAAGCATACCGTGACCGATGTAGTTAATTTTGTAAAAACATTTCCAGAAGGAACTAAATTACTTTTATTAGCTCCCATAAAAATACGCGAGGATAGAGATGCGCTGAAATCTCTACAGATTTTTTCACAACAAGGATATGCGCGTATTAAATACAAAGGAGAAGTAATCCGCATTGATGATACGATTACAGCAATTGACAAAGAATTTAGTTTAGTGGTAGATCGTATCATCACTAAAGACGATGAAGATTTCTTAAATAGATTGGCAAATGCTGTTGATACAGCCTTTTTTGAAGGCAAAGGAGAATGTATTATAGAAAGTTTAGCTACAGGTGAAGAAACGCCTTTTAGTAATAAATTTGAATTGGATGGCATGAAGTTCTTAGAACCAAACGTACACCTATTCAGTTTTAATAATCCGTATGGGGCATGTCCTACTTGTGAAGGCTATGGCGATGTTATTGGTATTGATGAAGATCTGGTAGTTCCGAATACCGCGCTATCGGTTTTTGAAAATGCCGTATTTCCTTGGAGAGGTGATAGTATGGGTTGGTACCGTGATCAATTAGTAAATAGCGCTTACAAGTTTGATTTTCCGATACACAAGCCATGGTTTCAACTTACCGATGAGCAAAAACAATTGGTTTGGGACGGAAATAAACATTTTACAGGCATTAGTGATTTCTTTTTATCATTAGAAGAAAAGAGTTATAAAATTCAGAACCGCGTGATGTTATCGCGGTACCGAGGTAAAACAAGATGTACTACCTGCAAAGGCAAACGATTACGTAAAGAAACAGATTATGTTAAGGTAGATGGTAAATCTATCTCAGATTTAGTAGAACAACCTATTGAAGATCTAATTACATTTTTTGATGCAATAACATTGAATGAGACTGATAAGAAAATTGCATCGCGTTTGTTAATTGAAATTAAAAGTAGATTAGGCTTCTTATATAAGGTAGGACTTACCTATTTAACCCTTAATAGAAAATCTAATACCTTATCTGGAGGAGAAAGTCAACGAATAAATTTAGCAACCTCTTTGGGGAGTAGTTTAGTGGGCTCTATGTACATCTTAGATGAACCTAGTATTGGATTACATCCTAAGGATACAGAAAATTTAATTGATGTACTAAAATCACTTCGAGATTTAGGCAATACTGTCATCGTAGTAGAACATGATGAAGATATTATGAATGCTGCCGATGAAATTATTGATATTGGTCCTGAAGCAGGAACTCAAGGTGGCCATGTTGTTGCACATGGCACTATGAAAGATATTTTAAACTCTTCTTCGCTTACTGCAGGTTACCTAAATGGTACCTTAGAAATAAAAGTTCCTGAAAAAAGAAGAACCTCAAAAAACTATATTGAGATTATTGGTGCCCGAGAAAACAACCTTAAAAATATAGATGTCACTTTTCCTTTAAACATGCTGACCGTAATTACCGGAGTCTCTGGAAGTGGAAAAAGCACCTTGATTAAAAAAATATTGTATCCTATTATATTAAAGGAGATAGGTGGCTATGGTGAAAAAGCCGGACAGTTTACCGCTGTAAAAGGGAAATATAACGAAATAAAGCATGTAGAGTTTGTTGATCAAAACCCTATTGGTAGGTCTTCACGCTCTAACCCCGTTACCTATATAAAAGCTTATGATGATATCCGTGCATTATATGCAGCACAAAAACTGAGTAAACTTAGAAATTATCAAACAAAACATTTTTCATTCAATGTAGATGGTGGCCGCTGTGAGAAATGTAAAGGTGAGGGGGAAATTACGGTAGAGATGCAATTTATGGCGGATGTTCATTTAGAATGCGACACCTGTAAAGGAAAACGTTTTAAGAAAGAAGTACTTGAAGTAAAATTTGAAGATGCCAATATTGATGATGTCCTAAACATGACTATAGACGATGCTTTAGCCTTCTTTGAAAAACATCAACAAACAAAAATATACAGAAAACTAAAACCTTTGCAAGATGTTGGTTTAGGGTATGTAACCTTAGGGCAATCTTCTTCTACCTTATCTGGAGGAGAAGCACAACGAATTAAACTAGCCTCTTTCTTAGTAAAAGGTACTACCAAAGAAAAAGCACTCTTTATTTTTGATGAACCTACCACAGGGCTCCATTTTCATGATATCAAGAAATTATTAAAATCGTTTAATGCATTAATTGATAAAGGACATTCTATTGTGGTTATTGAGCATAATATTGATTTAATCAAGTGTGCCGACTATATAATAGACCTAGGAATGGAAGGTGGTAGTAAAGGAGGAGCACTAATTGCTGCCGGAACCCCTGAAGAAATTGCAAAGAATAAAATCTCTTATACAGCAAAGTATCTTAAAGAGAAACTATAAATGGTTTCTTTTAATTTTTAAAGAAGCGATGTTATCAATTTAGCATCGCTTCTTTCATTTTACTTCCTATTGGTGAATCCCAAATTCACATAAACATCTGATAATCAGTTATATTTTATTTTTGGCACGCTGTTTGTAATGTATTAACCGAACGCAAATAGTTGCTTTCATGAATTATTAAAACCTTATATCATGAGAAATTTAATACTCCTTTTATCAGCTTTAGTTTTAAGCACCTCAAGTGCCCTAGCTGTTAACACAGAAGATAAGGTTGCACCTCGCAATGCTTATACAAATACTAACTCTTTCATATTTGTTGAAAATGGCATTACGTTTTCAGTTTATCCTGATGGTGAGTTCGATTTTTATATCGATGAAAGAGCTGGTGTAAATGCTAATGTAAATATTGGTCGTACCAACATCACTTTTAATTCTGGTTATGACTACAATCCATATGTACAATACGATGATTACGGAGCTATTATTCAAGTAGAAAATGTTCCTGTGTATTATGATTATTACGGACGTGTAACTGAAATTGGCGAAGTAGCAATCAATTATAACAACAACAGAGTTGCTCGTGTAGGCGGAATGTATGTCTTTTATGACAATAGAGGATACTATAGTCACAATAGAGGATTTATCAATGTATACAACAGATCATATGTTTACCGTCCTTTTCACAGTTATTTTGCAAGACCTGCTATCGGATTCTGTTTAGTAAATACAAACCCTTACAGAAGATATTATAGCCCAGTAAGATATACATATTACAATCCTTACCGTTACAACACTCGTAGAACTTACGCAGTAGTAGGTAGAGAGCATAGATATAATAAAGTTCGTAACGAAAGAGCTAGAGTCTACAAAAATGACAGAAGAGTAGCGCAAAGAACTACAAATTCTAGAAGTTATAATTCTCCAAGATCGTCTAAAGGAACCGTGCGATCTAATTACAGAACTCCTTCGACAAGAAGCAATACACGAGGAGTAACAAATAGAACTAGTACAGTAAATAGAAAAGCAAATACAAGAGCTGATTATAGAACTCCTGCTAGAAGTAATAGTAAGAATGTAGCGACTAGATCTAATACAAGCTCTAGAAATGCTACTAATGTTAAAAGAGAAGTTAGTGTAACAAAAAATCCACGTTCTACCACGGTTACAAGAAGTACTACTTATAGAAGTCCTTCTAATAACAAAAGTAGTACACAAAGAACAACTACTTCTACTAGAAATAGCGGAGTGTCTTCAAGAAGTTCATCTTCTTCAAGAGCAACAAAAAGTACTCCTACAAGACAGAAAAGTGCAAGTACAAAAAGTACTTCAACTAGAAAATCTAGTAGTACTCCATCTAGAAGTACAAGATCAACAAGTACTTCTACAAGAAGCAGTAGATCAAGAAGTTAAAAATAGTTTTTTAGGTTGGTTAGTTGTTAACCCCGTAGTGAATACGTTCACTGCGGGGTTTATTTATTTTTTAAATATGTGTCAAGTATTCCCGATACATCTTCTGATAGTTTAAAACGATATAACATCCAGATATAAATAATTACAATCGCTACACTTTTTATAAGAATACTAAGCATGGGATGAAAAGGAATGCTTATAGCGTAAAAGACACCTCCTAAGAGACCTAATACTAGAAAAACTTTAAACATTGCTGCAGAAAAAGGAAGAATCCCAAATCGGATTTTTACGAATACAAGTTTTAGCGTATTGTAGATAAAAATTGCAGAAAATGATGCGATAGCCGCTCCTATTAACTCATATTCAGGGATCAGCCACATATTAAACAAGATCGTAATAATCGCTAAAAAAACACCTAAGATCAAAAGCATCTTATAGTAGTCTGAGTTGTATAAAATTGCATTATTATTACCTAGAACGGCATCATATACCTTTGCTAATCCTATCAAAAAAACCACAAGATATCCTTTACTATAATCATCAGATAAAAGCGTATATAAATCTGCAAGGTTTAAAATGATTAACAAATAAATTAATCCTGAAACAATAAACAAGGTCAAGGCACTTCTATGGTATAAATCTTTTAAAGCGCTATCATCTTTTTTGGTAAGGATTTCTGCCGTAAGTGGATAGACAATTTGATGCATAGCCCTCGATGGCACTGAAATTACTGTAGCTATAAAAATTGCCACGCTGTAATAAGCTACATTTTCAATTTTAATAAATTGATTAATCATTACTTTATCTACTTCCAATAAAACTACAGCTGCAGAGCCCCCTAAAATAATTAAAGCACTATATTGAATAATTGTTTTGGTATTGGTTGGAAACTTAAAACTCAAAACTGGCATTCTTAGCTTGTAGGCATAAATTTTCATGAGCAACATTCTCAAGAAGTAAAGACCTACTAAACATAACAGAAAAACATCCACAGAAATCCAATCAAAATATACCATGACCAGTAACACAGTTACTCCCAGACGCGTAAACACTTCCTTCAAAAAATTTCCAAAAATAGATTTCATTTGCACTTTTGCCCAAGCGTAAAAGATCTCAAAATATGCCATAGACATTCCTATGATAAAAATATACCAGACATACCCTTTCACAATAGGGTTTTCGTCCGACAAAAAATTACCAATCGCATCATAAGCAAAATAAGATACTAGTGCTAGCGGAAGCATCAAGAATAAAGGTAGGATAAGCATTAAAGTTAAAAACCCATTTTTATAGGTACTGTCTTTAAAGCCACTATAATATTTCACTAAAGTATTAGGAATACCAAAAGCCAACAACGGCATCAACACTGCCGATGCTGATAAAATAACACCCACTAATCCGTAATATTCATCGGTTAGAAAACGAGTATATAAAAATAGCGTATTTATAGCACCAATAGCAAAACCGATGTAAGTTATGATGGTATTATTAAGAGATTGCTTTAGTACGATTCCCATTAAATAATTGCTGCTAATTTTCGAGTAAGTTCCCTCCTACTATATTTCTCAATATTAATGGAGTCTATTTCTAATCCTGAATGCTGATAGCGGTTAAACCATTTTAAAAGTAATTCTTTTAAACGTAAATCATCAATATACTCAAATGTTTGGCCTGCATTGGTGTCTTCTAAAATCGCAGAGACATCCCAATCTTTTGGGCCAATTGCCAATATAGGTCTCTTTGCGGCCAGATATTCAAAAAGTTTACCCGGAATAATACCCTGTGTTTCTTTAGCATTAATTTCTGTTAGCAACAAGACCTGAGACTGTTTCTGCAATTGTAGTGCTGCATCATGAGAAACATACCCTACTAAATCTACAAAAGGTCTCAACTTATAAGCGTATATCGTTTCTAAGACATCTTTGCTCACAACGCCGACTAACTTAAGTTTAAAAATCTTTTTAAACACTATGTTTTCTGATATAATTTCAGAAAGGACGCGCCATAAATTTTCAGGATTTCTACCGGTTAATAAAGAGCCTATATGCACCATAGTAAACTCTTTATCCAAGGGTTGTTCCGCAGTATGATAATCATCAAAACCGTTGGTAATTACTGAAATTGGTTGCTGAGTAAGTGCCTGAAATTCGCTTTTAGTACTTGGACTAGTTACAATTACATGATCCGCAACATTCAAAACCCTCTTCTCTAAAAATTTATGTTTCCTTTTAGCCCCTTCAGTTAACCTAAGTTTTTTATGATATCCTATCGTGGTCCATGGATCTCTAAAATCTGCAAGCCAAGTAACCCCTGTTTTTTCTTTCAACCTTAAACCAATAAGGTGCACACTGTGCGGTGGACCTGTAGTAATAACGGTATCAATGGCTTCTTGTTGTAGTATATTCGCAATAGCCTTTACAGAAGGTTTTATCCAATATTTTCGAGCATCCGGAATAAATAAATTTCCTCGAATCCACAGTAAAATTTTTTCTAAAGTAGATTGATTTTTCGTTTGGATAATTCCTGAACTGATTCTTTTTGTTTTCTTACTAGACAGAAAGCTGGCCAGTTGGTATGGCTCAAAAATAGTTTGGTGTATAATTTTTATTCCTTCTGGCACTTCTTTTAAGAAAGCGGCATCCGTAATCGGGTAATTAGGATTTTCTGGAATATAAACTACTGGCTCAATATTAAAATCTCTCAAATATTTCACAAATTTTAACCATCGCTGTACCCCAGGACCGCCCGCTGGTGGCCAGTAGTACGTGACAATTAAAACCTTCTTCATTAGGCTTCTTCTTTTTTACGATTCTTTGCTATAGTAAACCCAATCGCTGCCAAAATTAATAAAGCTAAAATTCCCGAGCTAATAGCAACAATAGTAGATCCTTTTTTAATCACTTCTGGCTCAAATTTAAATACAATCTCATGCTTTCCTGCAGGAACCACTAATCCTCTTAGAGCATAATCAACACACATATGCGGAGTTAAGGTGCCATCTATGTAAGCATTCCAACCTTTTTCATAATACATTTCAGAAAAAACAGCAAAACCTTTGTTCGCATTATCAGAAGTATACGTTAGCTTATTAGGTAAATAACTGTTTAACTTTATAGTCGCAAGGGAATCTTTCTTAAACTGAAATTCTGTTAAGCTAGGAAATTTGTTGTTATTGATAACTGCCTTATTTTTTGTATCCAGATCTTTAAGGGCTAAAATTTCCTCCGAACTTGAATCCACCTTCTCTAAAGTAGAAATAAACCAAGCATTGCCATTTGCATCCGGATTCAATGCAGGAAAACTTCCCTTTTCATCTTGCTGAATAATATACTTAACATTAAGCATATTAAACACGTTTAAATTACCTGCATAGATATGAAAATCAAATAAATCTTGAATTTTTGCAGGTTTAGCGGCGTGATAGCCTCCTATAGATTGGTGATAATACGAAGTACTAGCTCCATTTAAACCTTCTGCCGGATTGTAAACTCTAAAAATTCCTTCGTCTTGATTAATTTGCTTGTCTATGTCCGTTTCTGGAAACGGAGCAATCATAGCACGTTGACGTACAAAATCATCATCATTAACATACCGTTTTGCTACACCCACCAAATCAAAAAGAATTAAAAGTCCTATTAACACTACAAAGGCATTCTTGTTTAATCTTTCTTTTATAAAAAACCATAGCACTGTTGCAGCAAGAAATACAAACAATAAGGAACGTAAGGTGTCATTGGTATAGACTGCTTCTCTATCCAAACGAATCATAGTCATTAATTCATTCCCATAATTTTTCTCTAAATACGGATCACTAGCTCCCTCAAAGTAAAACAAATTTTTGCTCAATAGCAGTATTATTCCTAAACCAATACTGATAATAAAGCTAATTTTAAGTGCCGTGATTTTCCTCACTTTATCTACCCTACTATCTAAAAGTGCGTTTAACGCTAAAATGGATAAAATAGGAACACATAATTCTAAAATTACTTGAATGGAAGAAACAGCTCTAAACTTATCATATAATGGAAAGTAATCAATCATTAAATCCGTCAAGAAACTAAAATTCTTACCCCATGAAAGCAGGAGTGACATGATAACGCCACCAAGCAACCACCATTTTATATTGGATTTTACTAAAAATAACCCTAGAAAAAATAAAAAGAAGAGTACCGCTCCTATATAAGCTGGAGCAGAGGTACCAGGTTGATCTCCCCAATATAATGGCATTCCTTTACTAAATTCTAAAGCTTGTGAAGGCGATATGTTACGTTCTACTAGAAAATCATACGTGTTAGAACTATCTCCTAAATCTTCTGAATTAGAACCTCCAAAAAGTCTCGGTACAAAAAGATTTAAAGATTCTGTAATACCATAACTATATTGAGTAATATATTCTTTACTTAAACCACCTGTACTTTCTTTTGGAGTGCCATCAGGGTTTATGGTTAAACTGCTTTTACCACGGGTACTCCAATCGGCATATTCTTTCGTGGCCATCAAACTAGTAGCATTGGTTGCTATCCCTAAAACAACGGCTATTAGCAGAATACCAACTGCCGTAAAAAAGTGTTTTAATTCTTTCTTTCGGATGGCATCTATTAAATAAACAACCCCTAGGATTAACACCAAGAGCATAAAATAATACGTCATCTGGTAATGGTTGGCATTTATTTCTAATGCCATTGCTATAGCAGCTAAAATAAAGCCCCCAACATATTTTTTCTGAAACACTAAGACAATACCTCCTAAAAGCATTGGTAAATAAGCAATAGCATGTGCTTTTGCATTATGACCTACTCCTAAAATTATAATTAAGTAGGTGGAAAAACCAAAAGCAAGAGCGCCCAAAACAGCGAGTCTATAATCTACTTTTAGACAACTTAATAATATGTAAAAACCCAAAAGATAGAGAAATAAATAATCTGCAGGTCTAGGCAAAAAGCGTAAAGCTAAATCTACTTGCTTCACAAAATTATGAGGATAATGAGCTCCTAATTGATACGTAGGCATCCCTCCAAAGGCACTATTAGTCCAATAAGGCTCTTCTCCTGTTTTTTGTTTAAAATCTGTTTGCTCTTTTGCCATACCCGTATACTGGGCAATATCTGACTGAAAAATGACCTTACCCTGTAAAACTGGTGTAAAGTAAGCAATAGCAGCAAAAACAAAAATGGCAATGGCAAAAAAATGAATTAAAAAAGCTCTAAGATTACTTTTCATTTATAAGACTGTTTTCAAGGAAATATAGGGCCAAATTAAAGAATTAAAAATCTTTAGATGCACTACGGTATCTTGGTTGGTTGTTTAAAAAGAGGGAAATTAATCAATTTCTTCAAAATCTATGTATTCTCCAACTTTTTTTGAAGAATTAGATTTTCTTGTAGTAGTATTTTCTATAATCACATCACCTTCTTCCGTGCTATTTTGAGATGGTTGTTGCGTATTAAAACCCTGAAATTTTTCTCTAAAATGTTGTTCTGCTTTTTTGCCCGCATAATTCAATATTTTAGGCGCAAATAATTTTATTAATATTTTAAATAAATAATATACTAATAGTATGATTAATATCGTTTTTAAGAAAGCCATATTGTTCAAATAATTAATATCAAAAATACAATTATCAATCCGCATTATGGCGATGAAAATCTTAAAATATTAATAAAACCGTTGCATACCGTACGTCACAGAACTTTATATCATGAAAAAAATTCTTGCAGTTACTGTTTTTCTTTACACCCTAATAGCATCATCACAGTATACAGATGTGATAAATTCTAACCGTCCAGGACAATCTGTTAGTGCTTATGCTGTTGGTAAAAATGTAATTCAAGCAGAATTTGGTGTAGGATATGAGCAACAAGATCATTTTCTTTTAAATTCTGATTCTAGTATATGGAGTGCAGAATTAGCATTGCGTTATGGTCTTTTATTTGAAAAGTTAGAATTAATTTACGAGGGCACATATCAAAAAGAAGACATTACTTATACAAACTCTTTCCCCGATCAGTCTATAACCGATTTTTCACGAAATAGAGTTGGCTTGAAATATTTAATTTATGATCCTTTTAAAAATCCAGAACGCAATAAGCCTAATTTACTAAGTTGGAGAGCCAACCACAAATTTAGATGGCGTAATTTACTTCCTGCCGTATCATTATACGCAGGAGCTACATTTAATTTAGGAGAAAACCCTTATTATATTGGTGATGGCACTGTTACGCCCCGCGTAATGCTGGCTACTCAAAGTAAAATTTCACCAAGAGTTGTATTTATATCTAACATTGCTTATGATAGAATCGGCTCTGAATTTCCAGAATGGAGTTACATCGTATCGCTTACGCACGCGTTTAGAAACCCAAAGTGGAGTATCTTTTTAGAACAACAAGGTATCAAGAGTGATCGCTATGCCGATGCATTATACCGCACAGGTATTGCCCATTTATTTAGTAAGAACATGCAAGCAGATATCACTTTTGGAGGAAGCTTTAAAGATACACCAACTCGTATGTTTGGTACCCTTGGTCTTTCTTATCGTATTGACAAACATCAAGATAAGATTATACCGATAGACGAGCAGAAAGGTGGTGAAAACGGTCAAATTGGTAAAAAAGACATGAAAAAGAAAGCCAAAAAATCTAAGAAAGATAATGGCTCAGGTGCAGAAGATGTAGATTTAGGTCCGACAAAAAAACAATTGAAGAAGCTAAAAAAAGCTGAAAAGAAAAAGAAAAAAGGAGATAACGGGGCTATTGACTTTTAACACCTTAGTTTTTAAAAATAATTTTAGTTGACATTAACTTTACAACGCGCTTTAAGATGTTGATTAATATTGCTAATATTGATACTTCAAAAGAGCGCATATGATTACAGTATCAGAAGTTAAGACAACCGCAGATGTCAAAAAATTTGTAAAATTTCCTTTTACCCTATATAAAGATTCTAAATATTGGGTTCCACCCATCATTGCTGATGAAATAGAAACCTTTAACAAAGACAAAAACCCTGCATTTAAAGATGCAGAAGCTACATTATTCCTAGCCTATAAGAATGATGAAATTGTTGGACGCGTAGTAGCTATTGTCAATTGGATTGAGATTAAACAACAAAAGGTCCCTAAAATGAGATTTGGTTGGTTTGATTTTATTGATGATTTGGAAGTTTCTAAAGCATTGATTACTAAAGTTCAGGAAATAGGAAGTAAAAATAATCTGGAGTATATGGAAGGCCCTGTTGGGTTTTCTAACTTAGACAAAGTAGGAGTTCTTACAGAAGGCTTTGAAGAGATTGGCACCATGATTACCTGGTATAACCATCCTTATTACGTGAACCATTATGAAAATTTAGGATTTAGCAAAGAGAAGGAATACATGGAAAACAGGTTTCCTTTTGCTAATGCCGACCCTAAGTTCTACGCTAAAGCGAACGAACTTATAAAAAAACGATACAATTTACGCCCTATAAATTTCACCAAGACTAAAGATGTGATGCCGATGGCAGATAAAATGTTTGATTTATTTAATGAATCTTACGCCTCTTTATCTTCCTTTGTACCGATTACTGAAATACAAAAAGCATATTTTAAGAAAAAATACATCAGCTTCATTAATCCTGAATATATAAAATTTGTAGTAGATAAAGATGATAAACTAGTTGCCTTTGGTATTGTAATGCCTTCTTTTTCTCATGCATTACAAAAAGCTAAAGGAAAACTTTTTCCAACAGGAATTTTTCATTTATTAAAGTCTAAGAAGCACAGTAAGGAAGTTATCTTTTATTTGATAGGGGTGCATCCAGATTATCAAAATAAAGGCGTTACAGCAATTATATTTAACGAATACTACAAGACCTTCACAGAAAGAGGAATTCAAACCTGTGTAAGGACTCCTGAGTTAGAAGAAAATATTGCGATAAAACAACTGTGGAAAAATTTTGATCCCCAAATTTATAAACGCAGAAGAACGTATCGTAAAAATCTATAAAATACAATACTACTTAAAATAAAAAAGTCCCAAATGTAATTTAATTACACTTGGGACTTTTTTTTATACTACACCATAAAACTTCTTACTCACCCATAGCAGCAGCTACAGCAGCAGAAAGTCTTTTGTAAGTTCCATTCTCTAAGCGCTCTCTGATAGCAGAGAAAGCTTCTAAAGTAACAGCAACATCCTCTAGGGTATGCGTCGCTGTAGGAATCATACGAAGTAAAATTAATCCTTTTGGAATTACTGGATAAACAACGATAGAACAGAAGATACCGTGGTTCTCACGTAAATCTTTAACTAAAGCCATTGCCTCAGGAATGCTCCCGTTTAAATATACAGGAGTTACACAACTAGTTGTTGTTCCAATATCAAATCCACGTTCTTTAAGTCCGTTTTGCAATGCATTTACGTTTTCCCATAACTTATTTTTAAGTTGTGGCATGGAACGCAACATATCTAAACGCTTTAAAGCTCCTTTTACATAAACCATTGGTAATGATTTAGCAAACATTTGAGAACGTAAGTTATATTTTAAATAATCTATAATGCCTTTATCCGCAGCTAAAAAAGCACCGATACCTGCCATAGATTTGGCAAAAGTCGCAAAATAAACATCAATACCATCTTGAACGCCTTGCTCCTCACCTGCTCCTGCTCCAGTCTTACCTAAAGTACCAAAACCATGTGCATCATCTACAAGAAGTCTAAAATTGTATTTCTCTTTTAACGCTACGATTTCTTTTAATCTACCTTGCTCTCCACGCATACCAAAAACTCCCTCAGAAATTACTAGTATACCACCACCTGTCTGCTCTGCCATTTTCGTAGCACGATCAAGGTTTTTCTCAAGGCTCTCTATATCATTATGCTTAAAGGTAAAACGTTTCCCCATATGCAAACGAACTCCATCTATAATACATGCATGAGAATCTACATCATAAACAATAATATCATCTTTACCTACCAATGCGTCTATTGCAGACATGATACCTTGGTATCCGAAGTTTAGAAGATAAGCAGATTCCTTACTTACGAAAGTAGCTAGTTCTTGTTCTAATTGTTCATGAAAATCGGTATGACCACTCATCATACGCGCCCCCATAGGGTATGCAGCTCCGTATTCAGCTGCTGCTTCTCCGTCAACTTTTTTAATTTCCGGTAAATTAGCAAGACCTAAATAATCATTAATACTCCACGTTAGAACTTCCTTACCTTGGAACTTCATACGATTAGAAATAGGTCCTTCAAGTTTTGGGAATACAAAATAACCTTCAGCTTGTGATGCCCATTTCCCTAATGGTCCTTTATTCTCGATTATTCTTTCAAATAAATCTCTCATTCTAAATTAAATTGAATTTACCGCAAAAGTAAAGATTTTTAGGATGTTTTCATAAAATATACATACAAAAAAAAGCAATGATTCAAATGAACCATTGCTTTAAATAAATATTATTATAATGTGCTATTTAATATACTGCACTTCTTGTACTTCTTCTGTAGATTTCGCATCAAAAAAACCTTGATCCGACATCCATTTATCACTATATACTTTGCTCATATAACGAGACCCGTGATCAGGAAAAATAACGACTACATTACTGTTTTCATCAAATTCACCTTCTGCATCTAGTTGTCTAATAGCTTGTAAAGCTGCACCACTAGTATACCCAACGAACATACCTTCTTTTCTAGATATTTCTCTAGCGGAGTGTGCACTTTCTTCATCCGTGACTTTTACAAAAGTATCAATCACATCAAAATTAATAGAATCTGGAATCAAATTTTTTCCTAAACCTTCAATGCGGTACGGATAAATTTCTTTACTATCAAACTCTCTAGTCTCGTGATATTTTTTTAAAACAGAACCATAAGCATCCACTCCAATAATTTTAATATTTGGATTTTGTTCTTTTAAGTAGGCTGCTGTTCCAGAAATTGTTCCTCCTGTTCCACTACAGGCTACTAAATGCGTAATGTGTCCGTTGGTTTGTTTCCAAATTTCTGGACCGGTAGATCTATAATGTGCCTCTGTATTTAATTTATTAAAATACTGGTTGATATAGATGCTATCTTTAGTTTCTTCATGAAGACGCTTTGCCACCTGATAATAGGATCTAGGATCTTCTGGAGCTACATGTGCAGGACACACATAGACCTCAGCACCCATAGAGCGTAACATATCTATTTTATCTAGTGAAGATTTTGAACTAACCGCTAAAATACACTTGTACCCTTTAATAATACTAACCATGGCGATACTAAAACCCGTATTACCCGATGTTGTTTCTATAATTGTACTACCTGGCTTAAGTATACCTTTTCGTTCTGCTTCTTCAATAATGAAGTTAGCTATTCTATCTTTTGAAGAGTGTCCTGGATTAAAAGCTTCTACTTTAGCGTAAAAATTACCAGTGAATGATTCTGCTACTCTATTTAATTTAACTAATGGCGTATTTCCTATTAGTTCTAAAACGTTATTATGAGCGTTTATCTTATTTTCCATTTGTTGGATCTAAGTTATACAAATACTGCTACGTTGTTTTTAATATTAACACAACAATAAGATGCAAATTTATTGAATTTTTTCCATTAATCGATTTTCTTTTCCAAATCAATTAAAAAAGCGTATTCTTTTGCCACTTCTTTTAAAGACTCAAAACGCCCAGATGCACCACCATGACCTGCATCCATATTAATATCAAACAATAATAAATTTGAATCTTTTTTCAAATCTCTTAATTTAGCTACCCATTTTGCAGGCTCCCAATATTGCACTTGAGAATCATGTAACCCCGTTGTTATAAGCATGTTTGGATATGCTATAGATGCCACGTTATCATATGGGGAGTACGCTTTCATATATTCATAATACTCCTTATCATTAGGGTTTCCCCATTCATCATATTCTCCTGTCGTTAACGGAATGGTATCATCTAACATTGTGGTCACCACATCTACAAAAGGTACAGCTGCGATAACACCATGATATAAACTAGGCTCCATATTTACCACGGCCCCCATTAACAAGCCCCCTGCAGACCCACCTTCTGCATATAAATGGGCTGGACTAGTATACTTATGTGCTATTAAGTATTTTGAGCAATCTATAAAATCTGTGAATGAATTTTGTTTCTTTAAAAGTTTTCCTTCCTCATACCATTCTCTTCCTAAATACTCACTTCCACGTACATGAGCTATCACATAAATAAACCCACGATCTAGTAAACTTAAACGTACGGTAGAAAAATTTGGATCAAGGGTATAGCCATAAGACCCATATCCGTATTGTAAAAGCGGACTTGAACCGTCTAACTTCGTATCTTTATGATAAACGACGGACATAGGAATTTTCACGCCGTCTCTCGCCGTTGCCCAAATACGCTCTGAGGTATAATTTTCTTTATAAAATTTACCCCCTAAAACCTCTTGTTCTTTTTTAATATCTTTTTCTTGAGTACGCATATTAAAATCGATAACAGAACTTGGCGTAGTAAGCGAGTTATAGCCATAACGCATTATTTCTGTATCAAAATCTGGATTGGTACCCACATAGGCCGTATAGGTTTCGTCTGCAAACGGTAAAAAATAACTTTCTTCAGTATCCCAACGAACAATTTTAATTTTAGCTAATCCGTTTTCTCTCTCAGAAATGACATAGAAATCCTTGAATATTTCAATGTCCTCCAAAAGAACGTCTTTCCTGTGCGGAATGAAATCTTCCCAAGATGCTGAGCTAGTGTTAGCTTCAGACGTTTTCATTAATTTAAAATTAGTGGCATCGTCCTTATTGGTAAGAATGTAAAAATCATCTTTATAATGTGCTATAGAATATTCTATCCCGCGAGCTCTTTCTGCAAAAACCACAAAGTCACCATTAGGATTATCAGAATTTACAATTCTATATTCTGAGGTTAGTGTGCTAGAAGAACCTATTACAATGTACTTTTTAGATTTTGTCTTATACACAAAGCAATCAAAAGTTTCATCTTCTTCATGAAAGACCATCATATCTTCGGCAGTAGAGGTACCTAATACATGCTTATAAATTTTATCTGATCGTAAGGTTACAGGATCTTTTTTAGAATAGAAAAATGTCTTATTATCATTAGCCCAAACTGCACCTCCTGTAGTTTTCTCTATCGTATCCTCATAGATTTCTCCTGTACTTAAATTTTTAATTTTTAAGGTGTATTCTCTTCTTGAAACATCATCTACTCCAAAAACTGCTAATTCATTATTAGGACTAACCGCAATACCGCCCAATTTAAAATAATCTAAACCTTGTGCCATAACATTGCAATCAAACAATTCTATTGCTTCGGCCTTGTCTGTATCTGCCTTTCTAGAATAAATAGGATATTCTTTTCCCAGCTCATAACGCGTAGCGTACCAGTATCCATTTTGTTTGTAGGGCACTGAAGAATCATCTTCTTTTATTCTAGATTTCATCTCCTCGAATAACGAATTCTGAAATGAAAGCGTATGCTCCATCATTTTTTCATAGTAGTCTTTTTCCTCATTTAAGTAATCAATGACCTCCTTATCTTCTCTATCATTTAACCAGTAATAATTATCAATTCGCGTATCTCCGTGAATCGATAATGACTTCGGCATCTTTTTTGCAACAGGTATAGTATTTTGAGACATATTTTTTTTATCACTTTTACAAGAAGCAGCAAAACTAATACTTAAAAGAAAAATAAACGCTTTTTTTGGGATACATCTCATCGTATGGAAAAATTTAACAACACAATTTATTACTTTTGAAGATTAAATACTAATACAACAACTATGTTTGGAGATATGATGGGCATGATGGGTAAGCTAAAAGAAACCCAAGAAAAAATTAAAGTTGCCAAAGAAAGAATGCATACGATACTAGTAGATGAAAAATCTTCTGATGGAAAACTTAAGGTTACTCTAAATGCGAATAGGGTTATTAAAGAAATATCTATTGATGACGAATTATTAGCCGATAAGGAACAATTAGAAGATTACCTCATACTAGTATTAAATAAAGCTATAGAAAAAGCTACCAATGTAAATGAAGCAGAACTTTCTGCCGTTGCGAAGGATGGTATGCCCAATATTCCTGGAATGGATTCGTTATTCAAATAATTAAATACAAACCAATGAAAAAATTATTAATTGCGCTCTTGTTTCCTGTGCTACTTTGTGCGCAAGGAGACCTAATCGTAAAAAAATCGGATTGGACTACAGACTATAAAACCGCAGTAAAAAAAGCAGAAAAAGAAGATAAAAATATTCTTGTTTTTTTTACGGGTAGTGATTGGTGTCCCCCTTGTATTGCTTTAAAGAAAGATTTTTTTGAAACCGCTAGTTTTGATACCTATGCTAAAGAGTATGTATTACTCTATATTGATATTCCTAGAAATAGAGACTTACTAAGTGCTGATCAATTAGCACATAATAAAGAATTGGCTTCTAAATATAATAAACGAGGTAGTGTTCCTATGCTAAAAATCTTAAATGATAATGGCAAAGAACTAGGCGCTTTATCCGGTTATAGTATGAATGGAGAAATACGATATCACACCAAGTTTTTAGATAAATATTACAAATAAAAGAGTTACATCTTAAAAGATCAAACTCCATAAAAAAAGCCACATTTTAGAATTCTAAAATGTGGATTTTTTAGTTTACCATAGACCAAGGATACACCTTAAGCAAGCTACATGCTTTATCTCATGGTAAGTAAACCTCTCTGTAAGAGCTTGACAGAAGTAAATTAAACTCCGTGAATTGGCCAACTGAAGTTATAATTCTGAGCTTACTGTTATTGGCAG